>DAITPV010000035.1:0-12046 GCA_036833435.1 Actinomycetota bacterium
GCCAGCGTGGACATGTTGTACGACCCGGCGCCGTACGTCCCGTCGGTCGTGCCCTCGGCGGCCAACAAGACCGCGGTGGCGCCGTAGCGACGCACCGGCGGACCGGTCGGCACGATGGCGATCGTCGCCAGCGCCGCCCCCAGGGCCACGGCCACGGTGACGGCCACGACGATCCACCTCCGGCGAACCGCCCTCGCGAGCTCTGCTGCGTCCACTACGGGCTCCTCTCTCGACCGTATCTCACGACATCTCCTCTGCGGTTACGGGCGCGCCGCCCTCGGCGGCCAGGCCCTTGATCCGTATTGCGATGTTCTCGCTGTCTCCGGCTCTCGCCAGGAGCTCCAGCTCTCGGATGGCCCTGCGCAGCTGCACGGGTTCCGGGGACGGCGGCCTGGAGACCACGATCGATGGGTGCCGGCTGGGCATGCTCTCCTCGCCGACGCCCACGATGTCCTCGGACAGCTTCTCCCCCGGCCGGGCACCCACGATGGAGATCTCCACGTCCTTGTCCGGCACCCGGCCCGACATACGGATCACCTTGCGGGCCAGGTCCAGGATGGTCACCGGGTCTCCCATGGCCAGGGTGAACACCTCGCCGCCCTCGGAAAGGGCCGAGGCCTGCAGCACCAGCTGGACCGCCTCCCGGACACTCATGAAGTACCGGGTCATGGCGGGGTCGGTGACCGTGATCGGCTCGCCCCGAGAGATCTGCTTGAAGAAGGTGGGGATCACGCTGCCCCTGCTCCCCAGCACGTTCCCGAAGCGGACCGCGGAGAACTCGCAGCCGGTTCGTCCGTGCAGGGTCCACAGGATCTGCTCCGCGAACCACTTGGAGGCGCCCATCACGCTGGAGGGGCTGATGGCCTTGTCGGTGGAGATCAATACGAATTGTTTCGTCCCGGTGGCCCGGGCCGCGTCGGCGAGGTTCGCGGTGCCGATGATGTTGGTCAGCACCGCTTCCTCGGGGTGCTTCTCCAGGAACGGCACGTGCTTGTGCGCCGCGGCGTGGAAGACCACCTCCGGCCGGTACTTGGCGAAGATGGCCTGGACCCGCTCGGCGCTTCGGATGTCCGCCAGGAGCAGCTCCGGCTCCACGCCGCTCCGAAGCGTCTTGGAGACGTCGTGGAGGTGGGTCTCGTCGTGGTCCAGGAGCATCAGCGCCGACGGCTGGAAGGAGGCCACCTGGTGGCTGATCTCCGAGCCGATGGATCCGCCCGCGCCGGTGATCAGCACCCGTCGTCCCTTGAGGATGCCGGCCACCGCCTCGAGGTCCGTCTCCACCGGTTCCCGGCCCAGGAAGTCGTCGATCCGGAGGTCTCGTACGTCCCGGACGCTGACCCGGCCACCGACCAGCTCTTGCACGGACGGGAGCACCTTCAGCAGCACGTTTGCTTGCTCGCAGCACACCACGATGTCCCGCACCAGGGCCCCTGTGGCCGAGGGGATGGCCAGGATCACCTGGTCCACCCGGCGGCGGGCCACCAGGTCGGGGATGTCCCCGCTGTCACCCAGGATGGGGACGCCGTGCAACGTGCGCCCCCGTTTCCGGGGGTCGTCGTCGACCATTCCCACGGCGTGAAGCGCCAGGGCCGGGTTCCGGACGATGTCCCGGAGGACCATCTCTCCGGCATCGCCGGCCCCCACGATCAGCACCCGCTTGGGCTCAGGCACCTCGGCCCGCCGGCGGAGGGCAAACAGCCGGCTCTGGAACCGGATGGCCCCGAAGCCCGCCACGGCCAGCAGGGCGCCGAACACCACGATCGACAGAGGAAGGAGTCGGGTGCGGAGTCCGGCCAGCTCGTTGGCCAGGACCAGGAAACCGCCGGCCAGGAGCCCGGCGAGGATGACCCGGCGGGCCTCCTCAATGCTGGCGTACCGCCACATGTGCCCGTACAGGCCGAACAGCCGGTTGATCAGCAGGTAGAAGACGACCACGAACGGGATGACCGTCCAGAAGTTCACCCAGTACTGGGGTGGGACGCGCCCTTCGAACCGGAGGACCAGGGGAATGAGGAACGCGCCCACGGAGACCACGGCGTCCATGACCACCAGGGGAATGTCACGCCGCACGTGGGTCGCGATCCGAGCCGGCAAACCAGGCGGACGATCCTGGTCCCAGCCGTTCGAGCTCACAATTCCCCCTCCGGGAGTAGGCCGACCTTCGTCATCTGCATGGTATGGGAGGTCCCTTTCGGTACCCATCACACACTCCGCGTATCTTCTTTACGGGGCCTTGCGTATGCGCGGATACGCGCGGTGGAGGACACTGACGACCCATGGACGAGTCGCGCATCGACCTCGATCTCCGGCCCGGCAGGGAGCTGGGGCTCACCGTCTCCCCCGGATATGTTCCTCTCCGCCGAGCCGATGTCCTTCAGCTCGACATGGGAGACCGGCTGATCCTGTACCACCGCGACCTCGGCCTGGTCCATCACCTCAACGCCTCGGCGGCCATCCTGTGGCGCCGTTGCGACGGAACCACCAACACCGTCGACCTGGCCCGGGAGATCGCCGCCGACCATGGCCTGGACCGGGCCGACGTGGAGCCCCAAGTGTCCTCCGTGATCGCCGAGTTCGACGCGCTGGGTCTGGTGAACGACGCCACCGCCGCGATCGAAGAGCCCGCATGACCCTACCGTCGTGGCCCTCCGAGTCCTGATCGCTGATCCCGAACCGTTCTTCGGTGAGTCGCTCAGCGAGGCGCTCTCCGAAGAGGCAGAGGTGGTCGGGCACACCACCGACGAGCTGGACGCGGTCAACCTCGTTTCCGCCCACGCCCCCGACATCGTGCTTTCGGAGATCGGGCTGGCGGCCGGATCCGGGCTGAGCCTGATCCGGCGGCTCGGCGAGGGAGTTCGCACCATCGTCCTCACCCGGGGCCACGAGGGAGACGTCCTGCTCGACGCGGTGGCCGCCGGCGCCCAGGGCTGCCTGGGCCACCACCTCGAGCCCTCCCAGCTCATCCCGTTCCTTGAGCGAGCGGCCGGCGACGAGTTCGTCCTGGAGGACGGGCGGCTGCACGACATCCTGAAGCGAGCCAGCGGGGCCCGGGGCCAGCCGATGCCGGGCTCACCTTGGCTGGGCCGGCTCACGGCACGGGAGCGAGAGGTCCTCCAGCTCTTGTCCCGGGGGCTGGACAACCGAGCCATCGCCCGGCAGCTCCACCTGTCGCCGCATACCGCTCGGACCCACGTGGGCAATATCCTGCGGAAGCTCGGCGTCCACAGCCGGGCGGACGCGGCGTGGGTCGCACTCCAGGAAGACCTGTCCAACACCGACGCCCACGTGCTCCGGATCCACGGCCCGGATCTGGGGACGGAGTGATGGCCGAGACCAGGACGGTGCTGGTGGCTTCCGGAGACCGGCTGTACGCCGGTGCCGCCGGCGCGTTGCTCGACCACCGGAGCGACTGGCGAGTGGTCGGCGTGGTCCACGACGGCCTGCAGGCGCTCGGGGTGGTGAACCGCGATCCCCCCGACGCCCTCCTGGTGATCCACGACCTTCCCCGCCTGGGCCCCGCGGCGGTGGCCCGGCAGATCCGTCACCGGTGGCCGGACGTGAACGTGGTCATCGTCGGAAACATCGAAGCCGAAGAGGCCATCGTGATCGGGCCGAACGCCGGGACCCGCCGGGTACTCGACGCGCTCGCCGCGACACCCCCGCCGGCCCGCCCCATGGACGAGGCCGAGGTCCGACCCTCCAGCGTGGACCTGCTGGGAAGCCTGACCCCCCGGGAACGGATGATCCTCGGACTGCTGGGCGAGGGCCTGGTCACCGCGGAGATCGCCCGGCGACTGGGCGTCAGCCTCCATACCGTTCGAACGCACATGCAGAACCTGTACGCGAAGCTCGGATGCCACAGCCGGCTGGACGTGGTGCGGTTCGCCGCGGAACACGGGCTGGTGGGCGCCGGAGCGAGGAGTCATCCCGGCTGACCTACCGTTCGGCGCCCGTCAGGTCGTCGATGATCCCGCTCTGAAGGGCCAGGGCGGCGGCCTCCAGACGGGAGTGAACCTCCAGCTTCCCCAGGACGTTCTGGATGTGGGTGCGAGCCGTTTGCGGGCTGATCACCAGGGCCTGGGCGATCGAGTCGTTGTCCCCACCCTCGGCCAGCAGCATCAACACCTGGCGTTCCCGTCGCGTGAGCCGGGCCAGCCGGCGAACCGCCTCGTCCTGTTCCTGTCGCCGATTGACCAGGCGGGACAGCAGGCCCCCGAGCATCCGGGGGGGCACGAGCATCTCGCCGCGGTGGACGGCCCGGGCGGCTTCGATCAGCTCGGTCAGCGGACTGGACTTGGTCAGGTAGCCGCTCACCCCGGCCTCAACCGCCGCGGCCAGCGTCTCCTGGTTCTCCTCCGCGGCCAGCAGGATGACCCGGCAGTCGGGGACCTGCTCCGCGATCAGGCGGGTGGCCCGTACGCCCTCACAGTTGGGAAGGTCTTCCTCGAGCAGGGCCACGTCCGGGCGGGACCGCACGGCTTCCTCGACGGCCTGGAGGCCGTCTCGTGCCTCGCCCACCACCCGGAGATCGGGCTCCCCGCCCAGCGCGGTTGCCAGAGCCTCGCGGAACAAGGAGTGGGCGTCGGCCAGGATTATGCGGATATGGCCATCCCGGTCTGCCATTGCCCGGTCAGTGTAGGGCACGATTCTGAGCCCGACTAGACCCCCGGACCGTAGATTGCCTACGGGATCCGGACGGTCTAAGCGTACCGTCGCTGGCCCGGAACCTCGACGATCTGATGCTTCACCGCGAACGCGGCCGCCTGGAGCCGCGATCTCACCTGGAGCTTGGTGAGGATGCTCTGGACGTGGGTGCGGACGGTGTTCGCGCTGAGGTGGAGTGCCCGGGCGAGCTGGGCATTGTCACCTCCTCCGACCAGCAGGGCCAGGACCTCGAGCTCACGCGGGGTGAGCTGTGCGGCCATGAGGGCCGCATCGCGCTCCTCTGGGGTCCGGGCGGGCTCCCCCGTAGTGGGAGCCGAGCTCGTGGGAACCACGATCTGACCCTCCAGGGCTGACTGGATCGCCGTGGCGAACTGCGACAGCGGGGTGTCCTTGGTCACGTACCCGTGGAATCCGGCTCGGAGCGCCTCCTTGACGGTGGCGGGGTCCCGCAGCGCCGTCACCGCCAGCACGATGGTCTGGGGCCAACCCTCGAGGATGGTCCTCCCCACGGCGATGCCGCCCATGTCGGGCAGCCCGAGGTCCACGAGTGCCAGCTCCGGGTGCTCCTTGCGGCACACCTCGAGGGCCAGCTCACCGGTGGCCGCAACCCCGACGATGTCCATCCCCATGCTTCGAAGGAGCGGCTGGATGGCATCGGAGAACAATGCGTGGTCGTCGACGATCAGGACGCGGATGAGGACCTCCTCTCGAGTGCCAGCGGGAGCTGGAGCACGAACGTCGCTCCTTCCCCGTTGGGGCTCAGGTACACGGATCCCCCGTGGGCCGTCATCACCCGGCGAGCGATGAACAGCCCGAGGCCCTTTCCTCCGCGCGTGGCCTCCGCGGCGGAGCCTCGCATGAACGGATCGAAGATCGAGTTCCCCTCGTCGGCCGGGACTCCTCTTCCGCTGTCATGCACGGTCACCGTGGCCACTTCGCCCACCGGTTCCACCGTTACCGAGACCTGGGATCCCGGCGGTGAATAGCTGAGTGCGTTTTGCACCACGTTGGCCACCGCCGCTCGGAGGTGCGCGCCGTCGGCAGGGACCACGAGCCGGGACGGCGAGGTGATCTGCACCCGCCGGGTGGACTCTTCCGTGGTGCACATCTCCACCGCTTCGCGCACCACCCGGACCAGGTCGGTACGTCGCTTCCTGATCGGCTCGCCGGCCACCGCCCACCGGAGCATCCCGTCGACCAGACGCGACAGCTCGAGGAGCTGGTCGCGGGATCGCCGAATCAGGGTTCGGTCCTCGTCGGTCTGCTGACCGGTCATCAGCAGCCGGTCCATCATGGCCATGGCTCCCAGCAGCGGGCTCCGGACCTCGTGCGCGGTCAGGGCGATCCCCAGGTCGAGCCGCTCGTTGCGTCGCGCCGCCGTGTGAACCTCGTCGAGGTGCGCCAGCGCCAGCGCCAGAAGCGCCCCCACCCCCTTCGGCAGACTCGGGCCTCCGAGCGCCGCATCTCCCGCCGGAACGACCTCGGCGTGATCCAGCTCCGCCGCGGCGGAGATGCTCTTCGCGGCCCGCCGCCGGCCGATCTCCGTGTGCAGGTCGGCTCGCGTCACGCTCCCCATCCGGGCCCGGAGCTCCTTCTCCCGAGGCCCGAAGCCGTGAGCGCTGACCAGCTCGAGGCGAGCGGGGTCCGTCCGAACGAGCCACCCGGCCGCCGGCTGTCGAGAGCGACGGTGACAGAAGGCCGCGGCGACCCGCACGGCATCCTGCCCGGACGTGGCCTGGAGCAGTCCTCGAGTCAATGCCATGAAGTCAGAGAGCTCATCCGGCTCGGGACCCCGGCCAGACCGAAGCCCACGCCGCGATGAAGCTCGAGCGGCTCCCCTGCCGCCGTCATTGGTCAAGTGGTATCCCCTTGAGTGACTACTGCCCTCTTTATCGTTCGATTCGGCGCTCTACCTGAGCCCGCGGCCGGACTACGGTGCTGATACGGGTCCGCGCTAGGCCGGCTACGACGGAGTCTTTGCACGAACCTCGCAAATCGCCTAACCTCGCCCTATCGGCGAAACGGAGGGGAGGGCGTCCGCCCGGCGGTTCCGAAGGGCGCTCGGGGGGGCGCTCCGCAACGCCAGGCGCGCATTGGGGCTCACGCTCCACGACGTGGAGCGGCGCTCCCCGTCATTCAGGCCGTCCTCCTTGGGGAGCTACGAGCGAGGGGACCGGTCCATCTCCCTGGAGCGCTTCATCCAGCTGGCGGCCGTGTACGGGATCCCCGCGGATCAGCTGCTCTCGCAGGCTCTGGACCGGGTGACCCCGGACGAGCGGATCGAAGTGGTCCTGGACCTCTCGCAGCTCGAGCTCCTCGAGGGGCCGGAACGAGGTGCCACCGCCGAGCACGTCGCTCGAGTGCGCAAGTGGCGGGACGACCCCGCCAGCGAGGTGATGACCCTGCGATCGGGGGACATCCAGGCCATCGCGGCCGTGGCCAGGGTCTCGCCCCAGCTCCTGCTGGACCGTCTGGGCCCCGCCGTCCGTCGCCGGGGGGGTTCGGGCGGGTAGCGGATCGTTCTTAGCCTCCTCCGCTTACCATGGCGGGCGTGCCGGACCTGGAAACCGTCGAACGCGCCAAGCCGTCGAGACGCTCCCGTCCCCCACGGCGGCGGTGGGGTCGCAGGCTCATCGGCCTGACGCTGTTCGTGCTGATCGGGGGGACGGGGCTCGGCCTGGTGTGGATGCTCACGGCCCGCACCTCCCTGGTCAACGGGCGCGACGCGATGCTCGAGGGCCGCGACCAGCTGCTGGCCGGGGACACCGCGGGGGCCCTCGCTTCGTTCACCGAGGCCCACTCGGCGTTCGACGACGCCCGGGCCAGTCTCCGGAACCCGTTCGTCCGGCTGGCGGCGTCCATGCCCATCGTGGGCCGAACCCCGGACGCCGTCACTGCCGGAGCTGACGCCGGCGCCCTGGTGGCCGGCGCCGCGGAGCATCTGGCCGGCGCAGCACAGAACCTCCCCGGAGGGCTGGCCTCGTTGGCACCGCTGGACGGAGTGGTGAACATCGAGCCCTTCCGAGTGCTAGCCCCCGCCGTTACCGAGGCCCGAGATCTCATGATCCAGGCAGACTTGACACTGCACGCAACGTCCACCGATCTGGTGCCCGAACAGGTGGCCGGGCCGCTGGAGGAGTTCGGGGTGGAGGTCGCCGACGCCCGGAACGCCCTCGTCTCCGCGGACGCCGTGGTCCAGGTGCTCCCCTCGTTCCTCGGCGAGGACGAACAGCGCCGGTACTTCTTCGGGGCCCAGAACCCCGCGGAGCTTCGGGGGACGGGAGGGCTGATCGGGTCCTACGCCATCCTCACCGTGAACCGCGGACGGCTCGAGTTCGGGCCCTTCCAGGACATCCTCACCTTGCCTGAGGCAGATCCCGAACAGGTCGAGCCGCCCAACCCCGACTACGCGAATCTGTACGGTCCGGCGGCGGCTCATACCGACTGGTCGAACATCAACATGACTCCCGACTTCCCCTCCGCGGCCATGGCCATCGAGCGCCTGTACGAGGAGGTCCGAGGGGAACGCCTCGACGGGACAGTCCTTGCCGATCCCTTCGCGTTCGCCACCCTCCTTGGAGTGACCGGCCCGGCGGAGGTCCCTCGCCTGGGCACCACCGTTGACCAGAGCAACGTGGTGGCCTTCGTGAGCAACGAGGCGTACAGCGTCCTCCCCGCCGGCACCGCCAGGAAGGAGGCGCTCGGCGAGGTGGCCGGGGGGGTCATCGACTACTTCCTGGGCGCCGGCGCGGCGTCCAACCCGGCGGGGGCGGGCCTGGCGGTGGTCCAGGCCGCCGGGGAGGGCCACCTGTTGTTCCACGCCGCCGATCCCGACCTGCAGTCCGCCTTCGTGGACGCCGGAGTCTCCGGAGAGATCCCCGATCCGTTGGGCGACCTCTTGGAGATCTCGGTGGTGAACGCGGGAGGGAACAAAGTCGACTTCTACGCAGACCGCCGGGTCCGGTACGAGGTTTTCCTGGAGGCGGACGGGTCGGCCACCGGGCGGACCACCATCACCTTCCGGAATCGGGCACCCGACCGAGGGCCGCCGCCCTACGTCATCGGGCCCAATCCCCTGCTCCCCGAAGCCCTGCCCGGGGACAACATCATGAACGTGTACACGTACTGCGCCACCACGTGCATCGTCGGCGGGGTGACCCGGGGCGGGGAGCCCGTGGAGGTGGGGGTGGCCCGGGAGCTGGGGCATCCGGTGATCCTGGCCTCCGTCCTTCTCCACAGCGGCGAGTCCCAGGAGCTGGGGATGGAGTGGACCGTCGAGCAAGCGTGGGGAGGGCCCGGCTCGGGCACGTATCGCTTCTCGTTCCGAAACCAGCCCACCATCCAGCCCACGCAGCTGGAGGTGGTGATCCATCCGCCTCCCGGCCTCCGGTTCGGGGAAACCGGAGCAGGTGTCAGCGTCGACGGCGGGGTGGCCACGTGGCGTGGCATTCCCACCGACCTCCTGCGCCTGCACGTGCCCCTGGTCCGCCCATTGGGGAACCGCGCCTGGCGCCTGGGCTTGGGCATCCGTCCGCTGGCAGGAACGTGAACAAGGGTGGGCCATCTGCAGGACACCGTCAGTGGGGCCTACGTCAACCTTCGTAGAGACTCTCCCAGCGACCCCTTGACCTGCAGGTTTAGAACCCGGCCGGAAGGGAAAGACGAGGGAAGATTTACGCAGGGGGGCGTATCGCCAGGAAAAACGGGTACTCTTACCATCGGAGTTACGGAAGACTCGCCCGCGAACGGGAAGAGAGGGACAATGCCAACAATGAAGAGCATCAGAGGACGGGCAATCCGGACCGTCACGATCGTCGCGATGGCACTCACCGTGCTGGTCGTGGGCAGCCTGGCCGCTTCGGCCCAGACCACGTATCCGCCTCCGACCAGCCCCCCGGTCGCAGTGGCTCCCGCAGAGGTGTCTCCCGCGGTAGTCGGCGCAGGTGGCGGCGGACAGCCTTCCGCACCCCAGGCCGAGCTGGCCTTCACCGGTGCAGAGCTGACCGTACTGCTGGTCGTGCTGGGTGGTCTGGTTCTCGGCGGAGTGGCGCTGTACGCCGCCGGTCGCCGTCGGGCTCGCGGGTCCGAAGCCTAGCCACAACCGCACCAGAGACGCCGCTCCGAGCGTGACTCACGCCTGACGTAACGCGTACACGCCTCGGTCGGTCTTGATCACCGGTCCATCCGGGCGCCGCGCTGCATCGGCGAGCGCGGCCAGGAGCCTGCGACGGATGTCCTTCTGGGTGAACGGGTCGAGATAGCCCTGTTGCAGGGCGATGTCCTGGATCACCGTCCAGTGAAGCGGCTTGTCCTGTTCCCGGAGGACCGCCACGGCGGCCTCCAGCTCATCCACTAGAGCTCTCGGGCGGCGGGGATCACCGAGTCCGCGAACAGGTCCAGCATGCCCTCGTCGTGGATGGCGAACGGGAGCGTCGCCCCCGAGACGATGATCTCCTCCACCCCGAGCTCGGCGAACGCCGCCAGCCGGTCGAGCACCATGTCCGGCGTTCCTGCCAGCCCGCCGCGGATCAGCTCGTCCAGCGGACCCGTCTCCGGGTACCTGCGGCCGAGCGCCTCGTGGCGAGCTTCGAGCTCGTGGCGGTTCTCACCGACCAGCGTGTACAGGCCCACGGACCGGCGAACGGTGTCCGGGTCCCGGCCTTCTTGTTCGCACGCCGCCCGCAGCCGCTCGACCCGGTCGCCGTAGTCCTCGGGCGTCCACGACCACACCGTGTTCCAGCCGTCGGCCAGGCGGGCCGCCAGGCGGAGCAATCGGGGGCCGCCCTTCCCTCCCACCCACAGCCGGGGGCGCGGCCGTTGCTCCGGGCGGGGACGGCAGTACGCTCCTTCGAGCTCGAACCGCTTTCCCTCCCAGGTCACCGGTCCCTCCTCGGTCAGGAGCCGGGACAGCACCTCGACCGACTCCTCCAGAATCTCGAACCGTTCCCCCACGGTGCCGAAGGGGTAGCCGAAGGCCCGGTACTCCTCCTCGTACCATCCGGCGCCCATTCCCAAGTCGAGGCGCCCGGATGACAGAAGGTCGATGGTGGTGGCAGCCTTGGCCACCAGCGCCGGATGGCGGAACCCCGCGCCCAGCACCAGCATCCCCAGCCGGACGCGTTCGGTGATCGCGGCCAGGCCGGCCAGAGTGGTGATGGGCTCCGCCGAGCCGTGCAGATCTCCCGAGCCTCCGTAGCGGGCCAGCGACAGGAAGAAGTGGTCGGAGATCCACACGGAGTCGAACCCCCGCCGCTCGGCGGAACGGGCGGAGGACGCCAGCCGGTCCCAGGTCACCGGGGCTCCATCCGGAGCAGAGAAATCGTAGTGGGGCAGCGCCAGGCCGAACCGCATGAGGGGCCCTCAGTCTAGGCGGCGAGCGTGCCCCGCAGGACGGCGCTGCCGGCGCCGTCCACCACCACGACCTCCTGGTATCGGGAGACGTCTTCCGCCAGGAACCGGTAGCCGGCCAGCTGTCCTTCTCCGGTGGGCTCCAGGCGCCCCACGTCGGCCCGGTCCTCGGACGGGGACAGGAGGTACGCCTGGTACGGCCCCGCGTCGTCCAGGAGCCCGCCCACGATGACCACCGCGAAGTCCTTGCCGGTCTCGGAGTGGTACAGGATGGCTCGGCCACCGGCGATCCCGGAGCCCTCGGGCTTCAGTGCCGCGGAGGCCAGGGGGATGTCCCCGCCCAGCTCCTGGAGGACCGACTCGAACTCCCGGGCCGTCGCCTCGGCCCGGTTCCGCGCCAAGGCCGCCTGATCCTCCAGCCGCTCCAGCCGACCGGCCATGGCCGCGGCCCACCCCAATGACCCCACCGCGATCGCTGCGGCGATCGCCGCGGCCGCCAGCGGACCACGTCGACGACGGCGTCCGGCCGCGGACGCCACCACGGACACGGTCCGGTCCTCGAGGTCCGCCGGTGGCTCCGCGGAGAGCGACAGCCCCAGGGCGGCGGCCCCGTCGGCCAGGTGCGCCGACTCCTTGCGGCACCCCGCGCACAATTCCAGGTGCTGGGCCACCAGCTCCCGCCGATCGGAGGGAAGCACTCCAACGGCGTTTTCCGCCAGGAGGTCCCGAACCTCTACGCAGTCCATCAGCCGGCCTTCCCGTGGACCCGGCGCAGCTTGATCAGGGTGGCGCGGAGCCGGGTCTTGACCGTCCCCAGGGGGATGCGGTCCGCCTCCGCGATCTCCCGCGCCGTCCACCCCCGGAAGTACGCCAGGTGCAGGAGCCGGCGCTCCCCCGCCGACAGGTCGGCCAGGAACCGCCGGACGTCCTCCCGATCGATCAGGGCGTCCTCGTCGGACACCGCCAGGGAGAGGACCTCGTCGAGGTCGTCGGTGAGGACCGGGGTCCGACCCGCTTCCCGCCGGAGGCGATC
>DAITPV010000036.1:0-12023 GCA_036833435.1 Actinomycetota bacterium
GTACATTCGGCGGAGCGAGCGGGAGCCGTCAGGTCTGCGATTTAGCGCGTTGGGAGTGGTCCGGGAGCGGCGAGCGGAAGAACACCACCGCAGGGAAGGAGCCGTGAGTCTCCTGGATCTCCAGGAACCAGCTCTCGGCCCGGTCCCACAGGAACGTGAGCATCTCGAGTTGGTCCACCCGCCAGGCTCGCTGAAGGATCTCTACCCCGGACGGAGGCGAGCCGGCCCGAACCTCCATGGCCGCCACCAGGTTCTCGCGGCGGGAGAACACCCCATAGATGGCCGGGAGGTAGGCGATCAGGAGGGCAATCATCACCAGCCCGACGGCCGCCTCCACGAACCCCACCGCGAGAGAGGCTCCCACCACCGGCCTGGTGAACCCCAGCGTGAACAGGGAGGAACCGCTCACAGTGAACGCCTCGGCGATCGAGCCACCGTGCACTCCCCAGTGGATCGCGGCGAAACCAACCAGGATCAGCCCCAGCCACACGGCCAGGAGGACCACCAGGCTGACCGGGGCATACAGGGTCATGATCCGGTCGCGCTTCTCGTACGGGAGCGACGGGCGGGCTCGGAAACGGAACACGGCCCGCGTCATCACGAACACGAACCGTCCGATCCGGGCGGGGACGGCTCGAGGGATGACCACGGTGCGCATCGCCGACCCGAAGGTTGCCAGGACGACGAACGCGCCGACCACGATGGCCACGTATCGAAGGATCAACATCCCGGCGACGCCAGCCTAGCCCGGAGCGCTACGCGGTGGCGGGGGGAGTGGGATTCGAACCCACGAGCCGCTCGCACGGCCAGCGGTTTTCAAGACCGCCCCGTTCGTCCGCTCCGGCATCCCCCCGACAGAGTGTAGCCGCCGGGTGAGCGGTCACCCGGGCAGCAGGACCCGGTGTTGCTCTGGGAGGTAAGGGTGGAGCGCAGCCGGCACGTCGATCGACCCGTCCTGCCGCTGGAAGTTCTCCAGGATGGCGATCAGCGTCCGGCCTACGGCGCACGCCGTTCCGTTCAGGGTGTGCGCCGGCCGGTTTCCGTCCTCGTACCGCACGCGGCACTCCAGCCGACGGGCCTGGTAGTCCGTGGTGTTCGAGCAGGACGTCAGCTCTCGGAACCGGTCCTGGCCGGGGAGCCACACCTCCAGGTCGTACTTCTTTGCCGCCGAGGCCCCCAGCTCACCGGTGCACACGTTGGCCACGCGGTACGGGAGCCCCAGGCCCGCGACCAGCTCCTCCTCACAGGACAGCAGGAACTCGTGCTCGGCCAACGACTGCCCCGGCTCGGTGAACGAGAACATCTCCACCTTGTCGAATTGGTGGACCCGAAAGATCCCCCGGGTGTCCTTCCCGTGGGCCCCGGCCTCTCGCCGGAAGCACGTCGAGTACCCCACGTACCTCCGCGGCAGGGTTCCCGGGTTCAGCGACTCCCCCTGATGGAGACCCGCCAGCGGGACCTCTGACGTCCCCGCCAGGTACAGGTCGTCGTCGCGGGTCACGTAGAGCTGAGCCTCGTCCGCCGGGAGGAACCCCGTTCCGAACAGGGCCTCCTCGCGCACCAGGACCGGGGTGATCACCGGGACGAAGCCCCGGGCCATCAGGAAGTCCAGGCAATAGCGGACCAGGGCCCACTGGAGCATCACCGCCCCTCCCAGCAGGTATGCGAACCGGGTCCCGGAGACCCTGGCGGCGCGCTCGAGGTCGATGATCCCCAGGGCGGTGCCCAGGTCCACGTGATCTCGAGGCGGGAACCCGAAGGCCGTGCGCTCCCCCACCTCTCGGAGCACCTCGTTGTCCTCGTCGGTCTCGCCCTGGGGCACCGAGTCATGCGGAGGGTTGGGGATCCGGGCCAGGAGGTCACGGACCCGATCCTCGATCTCGCTCAACGCCGGCTCCAGCTCCTTCAGCTGGTCTGAGACCTCACGCTGCTCGGCGATCAGCCGGTTCCGATCCTCCCCGGACGCCGCACCGACGGCCTTGGACCCTCGGTTCTGTGCCGAGCGGAGCTCCTCGACCTTCACGGTCAGCTCGCGCCGCTCCCGATCGAGCTCCAGGAGCCGGTCCAGGTCGTCGCTCAGCGCCGGTGAACGCCGCGACAGGGCCCGCCGGAACGGCTCGGGGTCGTCACGAACGGCCTTGAGGTCGAGCAAGCGGGCCCTACGCCCCGCGGCGAGCGGCCCGTCCGCGACCCTGCGCGGCCAGGGAGACCGGTGGGGTGGTGGCGGGCTGGGCGGCGAGGGCCCGCTGGATGGCCTGCTCCTCCTCGGTGGAGAGGTTGTGCCGAGAGGTCCATCCCTCCACCGGCTTGGCGTAGCACCTGGTGTCCTGCCGGCCGTTGATCGAGGTGATCACGATCCCGTCCCCGCCGGCGTCCAGGAGGGCCGCCGAGAACGAGAGATGACCGCCCATCTCGTCGTAGGCGTCGTACCGAACCAGCCCCACCCGCTGGACCGCGCCCACCACCAGCGCGGCGTTCTGGCGCTGCTCCTCCGACAGCTGGCGAATGGCCACCTTCAGCCTGGCGATGTCCTGGCCGTGCTGGCCTAGCAGCACCACTGCCTGGCGGTTCTCCGGCAGCTTCCGGGCACCCTTAGGAGTATTGGTGACAAGTAGATAGACGGCCAATCCGGACACCACCAGGGCGGCCAGAGCGACGATCGTGAGGATTTCGGGGGAGAGGGCCATGTTTTCCACAGCCTATCCTCAGCAAGAGAAGGGATGCAATCTCAGGGGGGCTCCTGCCTGACGGGTGGTGTCCGTACCCCCCAAACGGGGGATACCCGATCTGACCCGAACGGGTCATGGACACCCGGGCCCGCAGGCGGTTGACTCGCTGGCACATGGCGTCCGACATGATCACGGTGGTGATCGCCGACGATCACCCGCTCGTCCGCTTCGCCGTCAAGCACCGGCTGGAGATGGAGAACGACGTTCGGGTGGTTGGCGAGGCGGTCAACGGCGAAGAGGCTCTGGCCCGAGTCGAGGACGAACATCCCGACGTGGTCATCCTCGACTACCGCATGCCGGTCGTGGACGGCCTCCAGGCCGCCAGGGCCATCGGGGGGTCCCACCCGAAGACCCGGGTGATCATGCTCACCGGCGAGGACGATCATGGCCTGGTCTCCGAGGCGGCCCGGGCCGGGGTCCACGGGTTGATCTCCAAGGACCACACCCCCGAGCGGCTCCTCGACGCCATCCGGGTGGTCATGTCCGGCGGCATGATCAGCGGCTGATCCTCAGCACACCAAGCTCTATCCCACGAACTCGGTAGACTCGGACAGCGTGGGAACGGGGATCACGCGGGTCTCGATGCGCCCCCGCCACCGCATCATCCCGCTGCTCTCGCTGACGGTTCTGACCTGGGGGCTGGTGTCCCTGGGCTCGATCGGCGTGGCCTGCGCCACCAACCACCGCATCGTGGTGTTCACCAGCTTCCCCCAGGAGACGAACGCGTTCGCCCATCCCATGTACTGGGCGCCCGAGGGAGGCCAGGCCACATTTACCATGGTTCGGCTCAGTCACGACTGCATGTCGGATGCCGTCACGGTCAACTATGCCGTCAATGGCGACACGGCCACGCCGCCGGATGACTTTCCCACGACGTCGGGGACAAGTCAGGGCATGTATGACCCCGAGAGTCCGACGGGCGGTTCCACCACGGCCGCCGTCACCGTCAACATCTCTGGTGCCGACGGTGTGGACGGACTCGGTGTCGAGCAGGCTCGGATCGGCCTCAGCAATCCGACAGCCGGAGCGATCCTGGGGGTGCCTGCCGAGGTACCACTGCTCATCGTGGACACGGACGGAGGAGCCAGGGTGTCGTTCGACCCCGGTCCGTACGCCCAGAGCGAGTCCTACTCCCAGTCCGGTCAGGCCAGGATCCCCGTGTTCCGGGCCGGCGACGTCACCGCGGGGACCACCGTCAACTACTCGATCGGTTCAGGAGCCACGAACCCGGCAACGCCGGGATCCGACTTCACCGGGAATATGACCGGCACCCTCACGTTCCAGCCGAACGATCGGGTGGAGCACATCTCCTTCACCCTGGTGAACGACCAGGACGCAGAGCAGCCGGAGGAAGTGGCCGTCTCGCTGTCGAGCCCGACCGGCGGTGCGCTGGACTCGCCTTCCGCCATGACGTTCACGATCCTCGACAACGAGGAACTGAACCCGCCCAACAGCCGGTTCCACCACCCGCGCCAGGGCCTCAAGTACGAGCACAAGGACTACCGGATCAGGGAGGTCCACGTGTTCACCGCGGACGAGCCCGGGGGGTCCGGTGTGGTCGAGGTGGAATGGGCCATCAGACGCAACCTCAAGAGCGGAACCTGTCAATGGTGGACCGGCAAGAAGGCTCGGTTCAAGAAGGGGGCATGTCAGGACGAGGTGTGGCACGGCATGGGTGTCTACGAACCCGGAGCGTTCTACTACGATCGCCTGGCTTCGCTGCGTCCCAGCATCGGGACGAAGGTCAAGAGCTACACCGCGTTCAGCAGGGCCATCGACGGCGCGAGGAACGTGGAGAGCGCCTTCAACGCCAAGCGAAACATGAACACCTTTGAGGTCAAGAGGAAGTAGGGTGCCGATGGAGGAGGGATCCATGGAAGCGCAGCCCCGCACTCGTCGGTGGGTGGCCGTGATGGTGACGGTGAGCTTGCTCGGTATCTCCGCGGTTGCCGCTGCCGGCCAGCAGGGAGGGAAGACCAAGAAGATCAAGGCCACCTCCAGTGACCTGTGGAAGCCCCTCCACACCTACATGGGCAAAGGCACCACCGTGAAGTGGACGAACCCCACGTCCGAGATCCATGACCTGGCGGCGTACGGCGGCGGTTGGAGCTTCACCGCCAACCTGGATCCGGGTCAGGCCGCCGAGCGGAAGTTCAAGAAGAAGGGGACGTTCAAGTACCGGTGCGTGCGCCACTCGGGGATCGTCGGTGGGTCCTGCCAGGGGATGTGCGGACTGATCCACGTGTTCAACAACTGAGGTCTTAGGGAAGGGTCTGCTCGAAGCAGCCTGCCAGCGCGGTGTCTCCACCCCTGGCCGCCCCGTCGAACCGCCAGTCCCCCGGCTCGAGCTCGGCCAGAGCCAGGAAATGACCCTGGGTGAGGGTCTCCGGCTCCAGCGTTGAGGGTTCCGCTCCGGGCCGCCACGCCACGATGCTCGGCGGATCCTCCACGGCCAGCTCCTGGCCCTGGGCGTCCAGGAACGTGAAGTGCACCTCGTACTCCCCGCCACTCAGTGGGAGGAGGTACCCCTCCACGGACCCGGCGTCCGGGATCTCGACCACGTGGCTGGTGGGAACGGGCGGGGCACCGGGGATCTCGATCGCCTCGCACAGCGTGGCCACCTCGAGGGGAACCTCGACCGCGTCAGCGCCGCTCTGGACCAGCGCGGTCACCTCCCAGGGGCCGCCGATCGACAGGTTGCTCCCCGTCGCTCCGTAGGTGTCGGTCTCCGGTTGCAGCTCGAGCGTGGAGTCCTGCACCTCGGCTCCGCCGAGGTAGGAGAACCGCAGGGACACCCGCTGGGCGTCGACCGGCTCGCCCGAGTCGTAGTCCTCGACCCCAAGGGAGAACTGGTTGGGCCCGGGAAGGCCGGGGTTCACCTCGAGCCGGGCTCGCACCGAGGTGGCGAAGTCGGAGCCCGTGGCCGCCAGGGCCGCGGGAGGGCTGGCCACGGCGGGGACCTGGGCGGGGGGGACCAGCGTGGCCAGGACCGCTGCCGCGGCGAGCGCCCCTACCGCCAGGACCAGCTCCCCTCGGGACACCTTCCTGAGGCCTTTCAGGGAAGAGGCTGCCCTGGGCACGTTGCGGTATCGGTTCACCGCCCCCAGCGCGGCAAGGCCCAGGATGAGGCCGATCTTGGCCACCACCAACAGTCCGTACCCGGTGGTGAACAGCGCGCCCCAGCTCCCCACCTCGTTCACCGCCCTGGTCAGGCCGGTGACCGCCACGGCGGCGAGGGCGAAGGCCGCCACGGCCGAGAACCTCCGCACCGCCGAGGTCTTCAACGGGCCCGGGGCTCCCCGGATCCCGATCAATAGTGCGGCCAACCCGCCCAGCCACACCCCCACAGCGGCGACGTGCACCCACTGGGCCATCACCTTGGCCCAGGCCAGATCACCCCGCGCCGCGGCGTGGCCTGCGGCCACATGGGCCAGCATCGCTCCGGCTGCAGCGGCTCCGGCCAGCACGAGGGCGGCTCGACGGGAGCGAGGCCACATCGAGGCGGCCAGCAGGCCGGTCCCCGCGAGCACGATGGCTCCTCCGCGATACAGGAGGGCCCGTCCGACGGTGGTGGGGAGGAAGTCGCCGAATCCCACGCCCGAGCTGCGCTGCTGAGCGATCGCCAGGACCACGAGCCCCACGACGGCGCCCAGCCAGGCCCACCCGGCGAACCGGCGGACGGCCCCTGGAGCATCGGAGAACGCCAGGGCGCCGACCCAGGCCGCGCCGAGCAGGAGCCCGAGGCCGGCGAACAGGAGGAGTCGCCCGGTCATCTCCAAAGGTGAAGGGTCCGGCGTCCCCACCTCGGGGGCCGTGGCCGGGGCAACCTGGATGGGCGACACCCCGATCCCGAACGCGAACGTCCCGCCGCTGGGATGGCCATCGACGCGGGAGACGGTTCGCCAGGTGACCGTGTACACGTCCTGTTCGAGCTGGGGAACGGTGGCCTGGAGAGCCTCCGGGTCACCGGGGACCGGCTGCGGCTCGCCGATGTCCAGCTCCGCGCCGGTCCGATCCAGCAGCGTCACCACCGACAGCGAGAGCTCCGGCGCTTCGGTGAACCGAAGCACGACCTCGGTAGGAGCTTCGGTCAGCCTCGATCCGTCCAGGGGCTCGGACGAAGCCAGGATCGCGTGAGCTCCGACGGGTCCGGGCAGGGAGAGAACAAGCGCGATCGCGGCCCATCCCGCCGCCCAGACCCGCCGGAAGCTCAATCGATCACGCCGCCGGGCGACGCCTCATCGCGGCGATCAACGCGATCAGGGCCACCACGCCGCTGCCGATCGCGATCCACAGAGCCAGGGAATCGCCGCCCTCGTCCGAAGCCGTGGAGTCGGCTCGAAGCTCATCGATCCGGGAGGTCAGGCGATTCAGCGCTTCCGCGATCTCGCCCCGGGTGGGGTCCTGCTCGGGGAACTCTGCCTCGGTGGGGTTGTTGATATCACTGAACGTTTCCTCGCCGGACGTGAACACCTCGTCGATGTCTTCACCGTCCGCGGTTCCGGTGACGAGAAAGCTGTACGTCCCCGGTCGGGTGGGGATGATGTAGCCCAGGTACTCGTTGGGCGTGTCGAACGCCGGATCGAGGGTCACCGTCGTGCTGGTCTCGCCATCCGGGTCACCGAAGATCACTTCTGCTTCGAGCTCGGCGTCCTCGACCGGTTCCCCGTCGTGCTCCAGGATGACCTGGACCTCGTTGCCGAACCCCGCGTAGGCGGGCTCATTGGACCAGCCGACCACGAATGTCATGTCACCGACCCGGCGCTCTTCGTGAGCGACGGCTTGCCCGATGGGAAGCATCAGGACGGTGAAGGCAGCCGCAGCGACCACCGCGGCGTTGCGGGCGATGCGGCCGGAACGGCCGCAGGTTCTCACATTCAATTGATCCTCCTCTTCCAGGATCCGCCTCGGCCGCCACGATGGTTCACCGGGCCCGTCGGATCCGAGCCGATCGGTCCGCGGGATCCGCGGTCCGAACTTCAGGCCGGCAGGAGGAGGGGCGGTGCTCGTCGCCGGGCTGGGATCAGGAACCGATGCCGGGGCCGAACCTGGGCCAGCACCGGCCGGGGGTAGTGGCGCGGAGGCACTCGGCGTGGCCGCCGCAGGCCTTCCACCACGGACCGGACGGCTCGGCCGAAGAGGTCCAGGACCCACGCGGCCAGCACAGCGAACAACGGCAGGAGGACCAGCCCCAGGAACACCGCGGGATCCGCCGCGGTAGCGCCGACGGACCATTGCCGCTCCATGACCTCGATGAGGACGAAGGCCGGTACCTGAATGGCCATCAGCCGGAAGGCCAGCGAGCTCCCGGAAGAGGGGTCCTTCGCCTTGACGGCCAGAACGGCCGTAGCAAGGAGCGCGACCGGGATCACCGCAAGCAGGGAGGCGGTGGCCACTCCGGTCCACGAGTGGCCGGTCACCACGAGGTGAGCGTGCCGGGGACCTGCGCTCGGGTACGCCAGGAGATACGCGGCGATATGGCCTGCGACGACTCCGACCCAGGCTGCGGCTACGGTGAGGAGGATCGCGGAGCGCCGCACCAGGTCATCCTACCTACCCGACCTGGAGCCCCCGCCACAGGCAGTACGGGCCGGTGGCCCCGGAGGTGCTGGTGACCCCTCGGGCTTGGGCCAGGGACAGCGCCTGGGCGGGACTCATCCACGTCCCGGCCTCGGAGGCCGCCGTCTCGCCGGCCTCGTACCGGTACACGTCGAGCCCGCGGACGAGGTCGTTCCCGTACATGTAGAAGGAGCCGTCGGCCTCGATCGCGTTGGTCTTCACGCTCCAGGTGTCGGAGTCCGGGAAGTAGTAGTAGCCGAGCTCTTTCATCCCCGGCGTGAGGTTGCCCTGGGTCTCGTCGACGCCGGCCGACAGCCCGGCCAGGCCGGAGATGTCCACGACCCGCACACCGGCGTTGTACCAGGCGATGGTCATCAGGCCGTGCTCCGGGTACATCCGCATCACGTGTGACGTGCAGGTCAGGTTCCCGGTTCCGGTCTGGCGAACGCCGGGGCTGAACCACGCGCCGACCTTCACCGGGTTCTGCTCGAGGGAGCCAGTGATGTCGTAGACGTGGAGGCCGCCGCCCGGGCACACCGCGTTGCCCGCCGCGCCGGCGAGCTCGTCGGTGACCACCAGGAAGGTCCGCTCACCGAGGATCGGATCGGTCAGGGTCACCGGGTCCGCCTGGTGGCTGATGTTGATGGCCGGGTCGATGATTCGGCCGATGATCTTGGGCTTGGCCAGGTTCGTGGTGTCCAGGATCAGTGTGTGGGTGATGGCCGCCACGTACGCCCGGTCGCCGTCCTCGCTGAACGTGATGTCGTGTGAGTCGAGGCCCGTCTGGAGCGGCAGCGTGCCCACCTTCTTCGGGTGCGACAGGCCCTGGATGTCGAAGATCTCGATGGCAGCTGCCTGGGTGCTTCCGAGGTCGGAGTTCGAGTTGTACAGGTACCGTCCGCCGGGAGCCACGGTCTGGTTGTGAGAGCCACGAGGCACAGAAACGAACGTCCGGGTCCGGGGTGCGGCGGGGTTGGTGATGTCAACGATGAACGTCCCTGCCGGATCCGTGATCCCGGGCTTGAACATCTTGAGGGCCTGAGCTTCCCGGTAGCACATCGAGTCGATACCGGCGTCGTAAGGGTCGTCGTGCGTGTACGCGGCGTACGTGCGTCCCTTCCGAGTGAACACCTGCACGTCGCCCTGCCGGATCACGCAGTCATACACGCCTACGGTGACTGGCGACGTGGGGTTGCTGATGTCCACGAGCTGGAGGCCGTTGTCGTACGAGCCGGCCAGAGCGAAGGGGTGGACCTCACCGTCAACCCGGAGCCTGGCGAACTCGATGTCGCTTCCCCCGCCACCCAGCTCCCCACCGACGAAGCCCCCCCGGTGAGGGTGGTTGATGACGTGGGTAACGTTGGGACTGTGGGTCCCCTCCTCCTCCACGGCGCCCGCGGGGGCCGAGGCTCCCACAGGGGACAGGAGAAAGGCGGCAGTTCCTCCAGCGACCAGGACTGACCTCAAGCGTGCGCGCATTCAGGGCTCCTCCGTTTAGGCCTGGAGACCTATTTCGACGCCCCGGCCCTATCTCCTGCTCAGCCTCGTAGGACGCCACTGGGGGGGCGGCCGGTACAATAAGGACTTCGCGGGCGTGCTGGAACTGGAAGACAGGCGCGGTTCAGGGCCGTGTGCTCGAAAGAGCGTGGAGGTTCGAATCCTCTCGCCCGCACTGTCGAGAACTGTCACACCCCTGAACTAGCGACGAAAGCCTGTGACGCGCTCGGGCTGCGGTGGACGACATCCGGCAACGTCGTTTACGTCTCCCGGAAGGCCGACGTGAAGAAGATGGACCGGTTCATCGGTCCCAAGGCCTGAGGGCCGCCCAAGGAGCCACGTCTATAATCGGGGCCATCCAACCACCGGGGGGAACGACGGTCTGTGGGCGTCCTGAGGAACTTCGAGAGCCGCCTTGAGCGCGGGATCGAGGGGTTCTTCAAGGCGGCGTTCCGCTCAGGCCTCCAGCCCGTGGAGCTGGCCAAGCGGATCCTCCGCGAGATGGAAGCCGCCAAGACGGTGGGGGTCAAGGAGGTGTGGGTGCCCAACCGGTACGTGCTGACCATCTCCGAGGAAGATCGCCAGCGGTTCGCCAACATGGAGGGCGCGCTCGTCCGCGAGCTGGAGACCGTGGTCACCGAAGGAGCCCGAGAGAACGGCTGGGGCCTGGTGGCTCGCCCCGAGGTCGTGTTCGAGACCGACGAGTCGATGAAGCGCGGCGACCTTCAGGTGGTGGCCGAGCTCTCCGAGGCTCCGGGCCCGGTGCTCGCCGAGGCCGAGCCCACCCCCACCCCGGGGCACCCGGGGGCCCGCTTGGTGCTGGCCAACAACGGGAAAGAGTTCCCTCTGGAGGTGGAGCGAGCGGTGATCGGCCGCCTGGCCGGATCCGAGGTGGAGATCCAGGATCCCGGCGCCAGCCGCCGGCATGCCGAGATCCGGCGCCAGGGAGACGAGTTCGTGGTCGTGGACCTCGGATCGACCAACGGCACCCTGGTGAACGACGCTCCGATCTCCGAATACACGCTGGAGGACGGGGACCGGATCACCATCGGCCGGACCATCCTGGAGTTCAGGAGGACCTAGGTGCCCCCGTTCGTCCTCACCCTCCTCAAGATCGCGCTGCTCTTGCTGCTGTACCTGTTCGTGTGGCGAGCGGTGCGCGTTGTGGTCGTCGACCTGTACGGGCCTCGCGAACCGAAGCGGACCCGAACCAGGCCCGAGCCCAAGCCGAAGGCCCGGCCGGCCCGGCGTGGCCGGGGCAGCCCCACGAAAGTCGTGGTGGTCACCGAGGGCGGCGGGAAGGCGGGAACCCACCGCCTGAGCGGCGTCCTTCAGATCGGGCGAGACCCCTCCTGCGAGATCAGGCCCGAGGACAACTACATCTCCCAGGTTCACGCCAAGATCTCCAACCGGAACGGCTCCTGGTACGTGGAGGACATGGGTTCCACCAACGGGACGTACCTCAACCAGCGGAAGGTGACCGCCCCCACCGAGATCGGACCCGGGGATCGCATCCGGGTGGGCAAGACCGCGCTGGAGGTCCGGAAGTGAAGTTCCGCGTGGGCGCGCGCAGCGACGTCGGCCGGGTCCGTGAAGGCAACGAGGACTCCTACATGGTGCAGGACCCCCTGTTCGCGGTGGCGGACGGGATGGGGGGGCATCAGGGCGGTGAGGTGGCCTCGAGCCTGGCCCTGGAGACCCTAAAGCAGATCGCCGAGGACCCCGAAGGCGAGCTGGCCGGGGTGGTGCAGGAAGCGAACCGGGTGGTGTTCCACAAAGCGTCCGAGGACCCCGGCCTGGCGGGGATGGGGACAACGCTCACCGCCGTCCTCAGCGACGGAGAGGTCCTCCGCCTGGCCCACGTCGGCGACTCCCGTGCCTACCTGCTCCGCGACGGCGAGCTGAAGCGGATCACCAAGGACCACACCATCGTCGAGCGGCTGGTGGAAGAGGGTCGGATCACCGAGCGCGAGGCCGAGATCCATCCCCAGCGCAGCATCCTCACCCGGGCCCTAGGTGTGGACGAGGAGATCCAGGTCGACGAGGACACCATCGAGGTGCAGCCCGGCGACCGGCTGCTGCTGTGCAGCGACGGGCTCACCGGCATGGTCTCCGAGGAGGACATCGAACGGATCCTCACGGAGTCGGCCGAGCCGCAGGAGGCCAGCGAGCAGCTCGTCGATGCCGCCAACGAGGCCGGTGGCCAGGACACATCACCGCCGTGGTCATCGACGTCCT
>DAITPV010000037.1:0-11917 GCA_036833435.1 Actinomycetota bacterium
CGCAGATACAGCGGGACCTGGCCAGGTCGCGAGCCCTCGAGGATTGCAAGCAGAGCTTCGGCCTTCTCGATGTCGCCGATCGACAACGCCGCCTCGACAGCTTCGATGAACGCACGTTTGATGGGAGCGAATGAGAGGGCGTACCTCTCGCGACTGGCGAGAACTTCCTCGGCGGCTTTGAGGGCCTCCTCGTTTTCGCCACGCGCTCTGAGCAGCTGGGCACGAGCCACCCCGTAGGTGATGCGGATCTGCTCGTCTTCCGAGGTCTCGGCGCCGTCGAGGGCTTTGAGCTGCTGGGCGGCCGCCTCCAGGTCTCCGCGATGCACCTGGAGAAGAACGAGCTCCAGCAGACTGAATGAAGCCCACTCCAGCGAGGTGAGCTCGGCGGCCGCGCGTCCCTCCTCCGCCCGAGCCACCGCGTCATTCCATCGGCCGACCATGGTGAGGGCGCCGGTGATTCCCAGGATGGAGCTCAACTCGTTCCCGCGATCTCCGGCCCGTCGGGCGTAGTCGATCGCCTCTTCCTCGAGCTCCACGGCCTCCTCCCACCGGTCGAGCGACTCGAGGACGACGGCGAGGTTGTTGTAAGACCGGAACGTCGCATCGCTCAAGTTCTCTCGCAGGCTTACCTGCAGCGCTTCCCGCAGCAGCGTGGCTGCCTCGTGGAACCGGTCCCGGCGCATGATGAGCAGGGCCTTGCTGTTCAGGGCGCCTGCATAGACGTCGTTGATCTCGAGGGTCTCGGCGAGCTCGAGAGCCTCCTCGAGCAGAGGCTTGGCCTCCTCCGTCCGCCCGGACAGCGCGAGGAACCTGCCGAGCTCCGCCGCCACCATCGCCAGGTCCGCATCCGGTTCGTCGCCCGAGAGAACGGCGTGGGCCCGCGCCATCCGCTCCGTCGCTTGTTCCAGGTGGTCGCGGACGAATTCGATGCCCGCGAGGCGAGCCTGGACCCTGGCTGCCGGATGGGTCTGACCGGATTCCGTGAAGAGCTCCGAGGCGGCTTCGAAGCTGGCCATGGCTTCCTCGGGGTGTCCGCGGAGCCACGCCATACGGCCCGCCGACTCCTTCAGCTCCGCCTGCTCCAGGGAAGAGTCCGTGAGCTCCGCGGCCTGATGGAAGTAGGCCTCCGCTTCCTCTGCGGCCGCGAGCGAGGCGGCTCGCTCCGCGGCCCGGACCAGCATCGCGCGTGCCCGCTCCCTGATCATCGGCGCGTCCTCGGCATCTGGCGCCAGGCTGAACGCCTCGAGGTAGTGGGACGCGACGACCTCCACGATCTCCTCCTCCTCGCCTCCCCACGCGTCCTCGAGGTACGTGGCCACCTGCAGGTGCCTGCTCTTGCGGTCCTTCTTCGCGAGCGTCTCGTAAGCCACCGTGCGAACGAGTTCCTGAAGGAAGCCGTACTGGCCTCGTTCGGGAGAGCGGGGGTCGGCCTGGACCGAGAGGACCTCCTTCGAGACGAGCGAGCGGAGCAGCTGGTCAAGACCGTCCTCGGCCTCCGCGGACAGTGCCGCGATCCCGACCCTCGAGAAGGTCTTGCCGAGCACCGAAGCGTCCTGTACCAGCCTGCGTTCTTCTGGCGTCAGGCCGTCGAGCCGCGCCGCGATCAACGCGTGCAGTGTCTCGGGGACGTCCAGGTCCAAGATCGGGCCGACGGGTCGGTACACCGCCCCCTCCTGGACGAGCAATCCTCTGTCGAGGAGCATCCTCACGGTCTCGACCGCGTAAAGCGGCACCCCCTCGGCGCGCTCGAGGATCTTCCGGTTGAGCTCGGGTGCCAGCCCCGGCGCGAAGCCCGTCAGGAGCTCCTCCATCGAAGTCTCGGAGAGCGGCTCCAGGGAGATCGACGTGGCATTCCTCCGTGCCGCGGCCAGGTCGGCTCCGGATCCCTCTGGCCGCGCAAGGGTCATCACGAAGAGCGGGAAGCCCCGCGACCACTGAAGCAAGTAGTCGAGGAACTCGAGGAGGGATGGGTCCGCCCACTGGAGGTCCTCGAAGACCATCAGCACCGGGTCCTCCTCGGTGAGGCGCTCGAAGAACAGCCGCCAGCCTGCGAAGAGGTCGGTCTTGTCTGGCGCGGTTCGATCCTCGAGGCCGATCAGGTGAGCGAGTCGGGGCTCGACGAACCGCCGCTCCTCCGCATCCGGGACGTAGGTCTCGACCATCGCCCGGAGCTTCGCTTGCGCCGAGGAGCGATCCTCCGCCTCGAGTATCTCCGCCCGGCCTCTGACCATCTCCGCGAGCGCCCAGTAGGTCACGCCTTCCCCGTAGGACAGGCACCTTCCTCGATGCCAGAAGTAGGTGCTCTCCAGGCCGTCCATGTACTTGAAGAACTCCCAGCTCAGCCTGCTCTTGCCGATGCCGGCGATGCCGGTGACCTGCACCAGGTGGGCCTTGCCTTCGTTGGCGCACGAGTGGAACAGGTCCTTCACGAGCTTCAGCTCGAGCTCCCTCCCCACGAATGGCGGCTCCAGGCCCTCGGACCGCATCAGTCCGCCACGACCGGCCGTGACGCGGAGGGCACGCCAGACCCGAACCGGCTCCGACTTCCCCTTGAGCTCGTGCTCTCCGGCATCGGCATATGCGATCGAGGCCTCGGTCGCCCGTCGGGTCGCCTCGCCGACGAGCGCGGTCCCCGGCTCGGCGATCGACTGCACCCGGGAGGCCGTGTTCACCAGGTCGCCGGCAACCATCCCCTCGGTTCCCTGGGCCAGGTTGACCGCCGCCTCTCCCGTCAGGACTCCTGCCCGCGCGCGCAGGTCTCGGGCGCCCACCTCGGCGCCCATCGTGGACACGGCATCGACGAGCTCCAGAGCCGCGCGGACCGCGCGTTCGGCATCGTCCTCGTTGGCCACCGGCGCGCCCCAGACCGCCATCACCGCGTCGCCGATGAACTTCTCGATGACGCCTCCGTACTGGTCGACGATCGTGCGGCAGGTGTCGAAGTACCGAGATAGGAGCTCGCGCACGTCCTCGGAGTCGCGAGTCTCCGAAAGCGTCGTGAACCCGACGAGGTCAGCGAACAGAACGCTGACGAGGCGCCGTTCTGTAGTGAGGGGAGGCTCGGTCGTTCGGGAGAGCGCCGGCTCCGGGGCTGCTTCCGCGGCGGGCTCACCCTGCGCCATCGGGGCACCGCACGTGTCGCAGAAGCGGTACCCCGCGGGAACGGTATGCCCGTTCGGACGGAAGGGGCCATGCCCGCACCGCACACTCCACAGAAACGAGCTTCCGCTCGGTTCTCCGAGCCGCAGTTTGGACAAAGGGCCATGACCATTGAGTCTAGGCCCGGCCCCTCGACTACGTCTCGGATCCCACGACCCGTGTGGTTGTCAGGTTCACTTCGGTGCCGTGACGGAGCGAGTTCGGGATCTCAGCGATCTGGTCCACGCGTTCGACGAGCTCGCGGAGGGCATCCCGGGTTGCGTCGCCCTCGAGCTCCACCTCGTATTCGATCGGTGTTGAGACCGGTGGGTCTCCCTGGTAGTCGCTCGAGGCTGTCACCCGCACGCGTCGAAGGGTGATCCCCGCCTGGGACGCCTCCCGGAACAGATCGTTCGAGATGCAGCCGGCCACGGCGAGGTTCAGGAGCTGTCCGCCGCTGAAGCCCTGGCCCGAGCCACCCGCCTCGGTCGGCCGGTCCACCACCAGGGTGAATGAGCCCGCGGATCCAAGTGCCGTGGTGCGACCGTCCACCGAAACGGTCTCTACGTCGTAGTCACCCATCCTCGTCTTCCTCCGGGGCTTTGTTGACCGTCACAGGTACCAGAGGTCGCCTTCGAACTCGAAGCCGAGCGCTTCCTGACCCCAGTCCTGCCGCTTGTCGATGAGCCAGGCGAGCAGCTCTTCGCGCTTCCGCTCGTAGTCGTCCGCGTCCCCGAAGCCCGTCAGCACGGCGACCTCTTCGGAGATGATCGTTCCATCCTTGCCTCGGTATCGACCGGTGGAGAGGGACTCCCGGCAGCCTCCGAAGAGGGACACGAGGATGTCGGCCGTCTCATCGCGCCGGGTGGCGAACTCGGTCGCATCGATCACTCGGTCTCCCTGCGTCGAGGGGACATACACCACACACTCGAGGGGGAGGTGGGCGATTCCCTTGGGTCTCTTCTCGAACGGGAGCGCTGAGACCCACTCCTCGCTGACCTCGAAAGCAGGAACCTTCGCCAGATCTGTGCGTTTCATCGTCGCTCCTCTCGTCGTCGCGTCGGGCATCGGAACGGCCCAGCCGCTGGGTCGGCCATCTTACCGATGATGTGAGGCCGGGCATTTTCGAAAACACGAGGCCCATCTATCGAAGTCGGGAGCAATCGGACGTGGCGACAGGAGTCCGACCAAAGCGAAGCTTAGAATCCACGCCGCATTTCACAGCGTGAGCTATTGACACGCTCTCTCAATCCACGGTAGTTTCCAGTTGTATTCGTTCTTTGTCGGCGACTGAATTAGGCGGGAAAGGGGCCCCACATGACTCTGCCAATCCTCGGCGGAAAGAAGCGTGCGATTTTCATTCTGGTAGTCCTAGTTATTGGTTTGCTGGCCATACCGACGGCGAGTGGCGCGGTCGTCACCAAGACGTGGGTGGGAGTCACCAGCGCGGACTGGGCGACCGCGAGCAACTGGGACCCGGCCGGGGCCCCGACGGCTGCCGACGCCGTGCTCA
Organism: Actinomycetota bacterium; assembly: GCA_036833435.1. Taxonomy (GTDB): domain Bacteria; phylum Actinomycetota; class UBA4738; order UBA4738; family CALAEC01; genus DAITPV01. The sequence goes on from DAITPV010000037.1 coordinate 4,652, forward strand.
TCAACAGCACCAGCGACGCAGCTCCCTTCCCTAACCCTTCGGTTTTGGCAGGGGCGCAGGCTGCCGATTCCGTCGACATGAGCGGCAGCAGGGAGCTCACCATCGTCGGCCCCGGGAGCCTCACCGTTGACAATCAGATCACCGTCCCCACCGGGCCGAAGGTCACCATCACCGGCGGCGACCTGGTATTCGGCAAGCTGCTCGTCTCGAGCCCGGCGGGCTTCGAAGCCACCGGCGGCGAGTTCGCCGGCACCCTCGACTCCCCGTCGGCCATCACGCTGACCGTCAATGGAGCGAGCTACGGGACCAGTGGGAGCAACGGCGTGACCCTGGACCCGCCGGTGTCCGTCACCCAGACCTCAGACGTCTCCTTGGAAGGCACCGAGTTCCTGAACATCAACAGCCAGCTGTACACCCTCGACGATGTTGACATCGAGGAGGCCGCGTCGGCCGGGACGACGATCGCTATCACTTCCGGGACGTTGTTCCACAACGGCGGCGCCGACAACGTCGTCCAGCCGGATATCACCTCCGCTGGAACCATCCACACCGCTACGGGCGTGGGTTCATTGACGCTCGCCAGCAACGGCGGAGGCAACACCAACAGCCTCGCTGGAGCCATTGGGACGCCTGGCAGCGGCTCGCTGTTCCTGGCTAGCTCCGGAGCCGGGGATACCTACACGCTGACGGGGGCCCTGAGGGTGGACAACCCCGGCGGCCTCGTCGAGCTCACCGGGTCTGCCGGCTTCAACTTCGCCCTGGGCACCCAGATCGTCAGTTTGAACGGCGACCTCACATGGAACGGCTCGGGCGGCGGGCTGGTCTCCGGGACGGGATCATTCGATGACGTGTCGCCCAACTTCGGTGAGTTTCTGATCGACGAGGGGAACTTCGCCGCCTCTTCCAATGTGACGATCACTTCGGACATCATCTCGGACACCACGATGAGGGTGATTGACGACACCACGTGGACCAACGATTTCACCTTGATCGTTAGGGGAATCCTGAATCTCGACGGCAGCAACATCGACACCTCGGCCTCCCCCACGATCAACGTCTTCGGAACTGGAACGCTGCTCCTCCACAACGCAGACTTCACGAGTTCGGGCGCGGGCGACCCTTTCATCAACGTGGACGGGTCCGGACCCGCCACCTTGCGGCATACCGGAACCAGCGGTGGCCTGGTCGAGCCGAACGTGAACTCGAGTGGCTTCATAGAGGACTCGAGCACCGGCGCCGGTGCCCTCACGTTCGACGACGCGTCGAGCGTGGCGAACCTGTACCGCAACACGATGCGGACGTTCGGCTCCGCCGGGGAGATCGTGCTCGGCACCGGGGTCCATGCGGTTGATGGCGGTCTGACCATGGACACCTCCAGCGGCACCGTGGGACCCGGCGACGACGGAACGATCCGGACCGACGCGGGGGCGGACCTCCAGCTCGGGGGCAACACGGTGACGCTCGTGGGAAGCTCCCTGGATCACAACGACGGAGCGATCTCCGGCACCGGGACGATCGACGGCCCCGGACTCATGACGATCGGGAGCCCGGGTGGCGACTTCGCCGGCGGCGGCGCCATGAACATCAACGCGCCGGTGACCCAAACCTCCCCGACCGACCTTTCGGGCTTCGGGTCCGAGCTGCGGGTCGGTGGCGCCTGGACGGCGAACAACAACATCACCTCTGGTGCGGGCGGGATGCCGATGAACATCCTCTCCACTGGCCAGCTGGTCCACACGAGCGGCGGTCCATTCTCCGTAGCTCCCACGCTGACCGTGGCGGGCCAGGCGACGCAGAGCGGTGGGGGAATCTGGACCCTCGGGCCCACGGTAGGTGAGCCGCTCACCGTGACACCCACGGGCTCGGTCAACGTCACATCGGGCCAGTTGGATATCCAATTCCTGACGAACTACAGCGGTGTCACGCTGACCGACGGGACCTACTCCACGGCGGGCATCCTTCGGATCCCCGGCCCAGTGGAGACTCTCAACGCTCACGTGATCCTTGACAGCACGGGGTCGTTGCGGAGCATCACCCCCGACGATCTCGCCCTGGTGGATCTGGACAGCATCGGGTCCAGCGGGAACCTCACCGTTGAGGGTGGCCACATCGAGGACGTGGACGCCACGCTGCTTGTCGACGGGACACTCGCCGGAAACGGCCGGGTGGTCACCGACGTGGTCAACAGCGGGGTGGTCAGTCCCGGCTCCAGTCCCGGCACGCTGGGCGTCAACGGGAATTACACCCAGTCCGTCGATGGCCGGCTGGACATCGAGGTGGAGGGCACGGGGACCGGCGACGCCGACCTGTTGGACGTGGACGGGGACGTGAGCCTCGGAGGCGAGCTGGCCCTGCTGCCCAGTTCGTCCTACGCGGCCTCGGCGGCCACCGGGGACCAGGTCACCTTCCTGCAGTACACCGGGAGTCGGACCGACGAGTTCGACACTCCGGCCACGGTGAACCCGCCGCTGAACAACGGCAAGCCGTTCACCGCCGCCTACGATGATCCTGGCCAGCGGATCCAGGCGGTGGTCGGTGCGGGAACGACCCCCACGCCAACGCCGACGCCAACACCGACGCCGGTGCTGCCATCCCTGGCCATCGGCAAGGATCGGGTGAAGGAGGGCAAGACCGCCTCCCTGGTGGTGACCCTCTCGGGGGCCTCCACCACCCCGGTGACCGTGGGCGTGAACTTCGGAGGGGGAACGGCCAAGGGCAAGGACTTCGTCAAGGCTCCCCAGACCCTGACCTTCGCTCCGGGGACCACGGTCCAGACGCTATCGGTCAAGACCAAGCAGGACTCCAAGGACGAGAAGAACGAGAAGTTCAACGCCACCCTGGTCTCCCCCTCGGGGGCGACCCTGGGAGTTGCTCAGGGCAAGGTGACCATCAAGGACAACGACTCCTGATCACCTAGCCACCAAGCGATACCGCCCGGTCCTCAGGGGCCGGGCGGTTTCGTTTTGCCTAGGGTGGGTTCATGGCCGAGCGTAAGGACGGTGAGGCGTTGCTGATCACCGGGGTGTACGGCACCGGGAAGTCCTCGATGATCGAGGAGATCGCCGACCTCCTCGAGGAGCGGGGACTCCCGTATGCCGCACTGGACCTGGATTGGCTCGGATGGTTCAGCACGGGACGCATGGCTCCCGATGAGGAACACCGGGTGATGCTCTCGAACCTTCGGACCGTCGTTCAGAACTACCTCGCTGCAGGAGTCCGATACCTGCTCCTCGCGTACACGGTGCGGACGGAGTCGGAGCTGAACGACCTGAAGAGCGCGGTGACACTGCCCCTGAAGGTGGTCCGGCTGACCCTTCCATTCGAGGAGATCCGGCGCCGCCTCCAGGGTCACGTCACCACGGCAAGGCATCGCGATGACCTCCCGGAGGCAGCCGCGGGGCTGGAAGCCTCAGAGGGAGTGGGGATCGAGGACATGACCGTGGCCAGCGACGGCCCCATCCGGCAAGTCGCCGGAGACATCCTGGGCTGGCTCGGGTGGGTGGCTCGCACTTAGTATCCCTTGCGGTGAAGCGCTTCCTTCGTGAGAACGGCCTGTCGGTCACCATGTTTGCGTTGTTCTTGGTGTTCCTCGGAGGCCAGGCGATCACCGGGCACCACGCCTACAACATTGAGCAACGCGACCACGGCGATCCACCGATCGCCCTCTCGTCGTACCTCGCCAGCGGGCACTTCATCGAGGCCGTGTTCGAGAACTGGGAAAGCGAGTTTCTCCAGATGGGGTCTTACGTCCTGCTCACGGTGTTCCTGTTCCAGAAAGGGTCTCCCGAATCCAAGAAGCTGGGGGAGAAGGAGCCGCAGGATGCCGACCCCCGCGGGGCGAACAAGACCAAGAGTGTTCCGTGGCCGGTACGCCGAGGAGGGATCGTCCTGAAGCTCTACCAGAACTCCCTCGCTCTCGCCTTTCTCGTGCTGTTCCTGATGTCGCTCCTGTTGCATGCGGTCGGGGGAGCAAAGGAGTACAGCCAGGAGCAGGTCGAGCACGGCGGGAAGGCGGTCTCTACGATGGAGTTCATGACCACCTCGGAGTTCTGGTACCAGTCCTTCCAGAACTGGCAAAGTGAGTTCTTGGCCGTGGGAACCCTGGTGGTGCTGTCCGTCTTCCTTCGCCAGCGTGGCTCGCCGGAGTCCAAGCCGGTGGCTCACCCTCACCACGAGACAGGGACCTAGGTGGACCCCTACCGGCTTGTCGATCGGATCTGGCCCATGCTCGACCGAGTGATGGGCGCGCACGTGGCCACCTATCGCGCCACGAATGGGGTGATCGGTCATCGGTTCGCCGGGGTGACCATGCTGCTCCTCGATCATGTGGGTGCGAAGACGGGAACCCGGCGAACCTCGGCGCTGCTGTACATCGAGGACGGGGATCACTTCGTTCTGGTGGCTTCCAAGGCCGGCTACCCGAAGCACCCGGGCTGGTTCCACAACCTCAAGGCAAATCCGGATGTCACCGTCCAGGTCCGGGGCAAGCGTCACGCGGTCCGGGCCCGGGTGGCCACCCCGGAGGAGCGAAAACGGTTGTGGCCCAAGGCGGTGCGGGCCTACCGGCCGTATCGGCAGTACCAAGAAAGGACCGATCGAGAGATCCCCATGGTGATCCTGGAGCCCAGGGGCGACAGCTTGAAGCCGCCGAGCTAGTCGGACATGGGCAATCCGCCGGATCCGGTCGCCGAGGCAGCCGAGTACCAACGGTTCCTTCTCGCAAAGCTGGGTGACGACGACCCCGCAGAGGTGCAGGCGGGCACCCCAGGGATCCTGCGTGTGATCTTCGATGAGGCCGGAGATCGCCTCACGGTGGCTCCGGCCCCCGGCCAATGGTCCGTGCTCCAGACCGCCGGCCACATGCTCGACGGCGAGGTGGTGGCGTCAGCGAGGTACCGGTGGATCGTCGCTCACGACGAGCCACGGCTCACCGGGTACGACCAGGACCTGTGGGTGGAGCGGCTCCACGACGACCGAGACGATCCCCAGGAGATGCTCTCGATGTTCGCGGCCCTCCGTACCGCCAACATCGGCCTGTGGACCAGGAGCTCGCCGGCCGAACGAGCCAGGGTCGGGATGCACGAGGAGCGAGGGCCGGAGAGCTACGAGCTCACGTTTCGCCTGATGGCGGGCCACGATCGGAACCACTTGGAGCAGGCCCGGCGGGCACTCGCCGGCGGCTGAAGATCAACTTAGGTCTCGAGGGACGACGAGGGCCTGGAGCCGGGCTTCCCCGGGCCCCAAGCCCTGCCACGAATCGATCTCCAGCGTGGCGAGAGCCCCCGTCGGGAACTTCTCGCTGAGCCTGATGACCTCGGTTCCTTCGCCTGAGAGGAGCACGGCGAGGTCGTGGAGGCCGGGGTTGTGCCCGATGACCATGACGGAGCCGATCTCATCGACCTTCCGCAGCCAACCGAGGAGCTCCTCCGCGCCGGCTCCGTAGAGAGATCCCTCAAACCGGGTCTGGACGTCACCGAAGGCGGGACGGATCCCCTCCAGCGTCTGCCGGGCCCGGAGCGCGGTCGAGCACAGCACCAGATCGGGCTGGATCCTCTCGGCTCGCAGATGCGCGGCCATCCGTTTGACCGCCTTCCTGCCCCGAGGAGCGAGCGGACGCTCCTCGTCGCGAAGGTCCGGGTCATCCCAGCTGGACTTGGCGTGCCGCAGCAGGTACAGGAGCACGCGCTAGCCGACCCGGACCGCCGCCGACAGGGGGAGGTGGTCGGACGCGGCGGTCTGGATGATCCGGAAGTCCGAGAACGTGATGCCCTCGCTTCCGAAGACGTAGTCGATCCTTCGATCCGGGTTCAGTGAGGGATACGTCTCCAGCGCGGGATCGCCGGCTTCGTCCTGGGCGCTGACCAGCCCCGCTTCGAGGAGCGCGGCGATCTCGTCGCTCTCGGGACGGGCGTTCATGTCACCGGCGATGACCGTTCCCGGTCGCTGGCCCCAGGCGTCCAGGAGGACATCGATCTGTGTGAGCCGCGTCTCCCGCCCCTCGTCGCGATGGTCGAGGTGGACGGCGATGACGTCCGTGGCCTGCCCGTTGCCGAGATCGAGAGTGGCCACCGTGGCGTTGCGGAGCATGGGTCCTCCGGCCTTGGGGAGAGTCACGTGCTCGACCCGGGTGATGGGGAACCGGCTCATGACCGCGTTCCCGAACTGGCCGTCCGCAGCCTCCCCGTACACGTACGAGAGATCCAGCCGTTGCGACAGCCACTCCGCCACGTCGATGGCCCCGGCGATGGCCCAGCCGCGGTTGACCTCGTTGAGTACCACCACGTCCGGCCGCTCCGCCTCGATGACTCCAGCAATGGCTTCGGGGTTCAGCTGCCCCGTCGGTGACACGCCGTTGTGGATGTTGTAGTCGACCAGGCGGAACGTGGACGTGCCGTCACCAACCGGTTCCCGCTCCGCCCCCCAGAGAGCCAATCCCGCGGGAACCACCAACAGGGCCACGGGGATCAAGGCCCAGCGCAAGGACGTCTCGTCAGAACCGGCTACCGTCCGGAGGCCCAACGCGGCGAGGATCACCGCTGCGGCGATCGGGAGGATGGTGTTCGGAAACGGGAGCGGGCTGTCGTAGTGCAGGTAGTAGAGGAGCGTCAGCAGCACGAAGACAAAGGTCCCCAGCCCGAACGCCGCCACCGGTCGCCATTCATGCCCTCCGGTCCCAGAGGTCGTGGTGGCCCGGGAGAGCGCCGACACGGCCAGTGCCTGACCGAGCAGCAGGGCCACCGGGAGCCATTCGTCGATCGAGGGGAGGATCGCCGCCACGAGTACCAACGCAAGTCCGCTCAACCACCAGCCCAGGCGCGTGCTGCGCTCCCAAGCCACGTACCACAGGGCGATGGCGTCGCCGGCGAGCACCACGGTGGTCGCCCAAGGAAGCGAGAGGCCCGTCTCCGAGGCCACGAACGCGGGGCTCTGGAAGAACAGGATCTGGAGGAACAGGAACGGCCCTAATGCAACGAGCCCCATGATCCTGCCGCCGGGTGAGGATTCCTCGGGAGGTGGACGGAGCGCAAGGAGGATCGCGGCAACACCGACTGCCACCGTCAGCAACACGGGAATGGCTCCGTCCTGCCAGGCGTAGTCCCAGGTCCAGTAGGCGCTTCGGAGCGCAGTGTCAACAGCAAGGCCGAGGACGATGCCGGCCGCCAGCCTTCGTCCTCCGCGGATCGACAGCACCACCGTGGCGAGAGCCAGGAGACCGAGCGCCACCGCCACCGACGCCAGCCACAGGGGGACGGGATGGACGACCTG
>DAITPV010000038.1:0-11722 GCA_036833435.1 Actinomycetota bacterium
AGCCGCTCGATCAGCTGGATCGATGTCGGGTCGGCCCAGTGGAGGTCCTCGAGGGCCACGATCACCGGTCCGTCTCGTGCCAGTCGCTCGAGGAGATGGCGGACCACCTCGAAGGTTCGGTACTGGAGGGCCTCGGGTGACAGCTCGGCCAGCCGGGCCGCAGCGTCGGGCTCCAGCGACAGCCCGAGCAATGCCCCGAGGTACGGATACATCTCCAGGGTCCGGTCGCCGTAGAACCGATCCACCGCCCGGCGGAGGGCCACCCGAACTCGGAGCTCGGGATCGTGCACGCCGACGCCCAGCCAGTCCCGGAACAGGTCGCGGAACGGCCAGTACGGCATGGACTCTCCGTAGGACACGCATCGCCCTTCCAGCCACGTGGCGGCGGGGCCATCGGAGGGAGCCGCATCGACGGAGCGGTTGATCTCGGCCAGCAACCGGCTCTTGCCGATCCCCGGCTCTCCCAGGAGGAACAGGATGCCCCCGGTGCCCGCCAGGACGGAGCGGACCGCATCGTCCGCCACCGACAGCTCGTTCTCGCGGCCCACGAGCCGGGCCTGGAGCCCCTCGGCCGGCCGCCCGGCAGGGCCTCGGATCCCGGTGACCGCCGACGCCGCGACTGGGCTCTTCTTCCCCGGCAGGTCCAGGTCCTGTTCCGATCCCCATTCGAACAACGGGTCGACCAGGGACCGGGTGTCCGCGCCCACCAGGACCGAGCCGGGCTCGGCCGCGGCCTGCAGCCGTGCCGCGGTGTTCACGGTGTCGCCGACGGCCGCGTACTCCACCCGTCCCCCGGTGCCGATCAGTCCGACCACCACCGGTCCGGTGGTCAGGCCCACTCGAACGCCGAAGCCCTCCACTCCCCAGCCTTGGGCAACCTCGCCGGCGTAGTCGCCGATCTCCTCCACGATCCTCAGGCCGGCCCGCACGGCTCGCTCGGGATCGTCCTCGTGGGTGGCGGGGGCGCCGAACAGGGCCAGCACGCCGTCCCCGGCGAGGTCCTTGATGGTTCCGCCGAAGTCCTCGACGGCCCGGATGATGCGGGCCACGGCCTCCCCCATGACCAGCTTCACTTCCTCGGGGTCCAGGCGCTCACCGAGCGCGGTCGAGCCGACCAGATCGGCGAACAGGGCCGTGACCACCTTCCGCTCCTCGCGGACGGGGGTCTGACTCTCCTCCATCCCTGCCATTCTGCGCCGGGCGTCGCGGCCGTGGGAAGGAACGGCCGGTTCCCGGGACATTCGTCTCCCGTTCACCCCGGGACTCTCGAGCGGCAACCTGGCCCAGGTACCGTTCGGCCCGATGTGAGCCGTTCGGCTTCCCGCCCGGCCCGGCACCGAGGATCCCCGCCCCCTCGTTCCCACCGTTCCCCGGTCCGGCCGGAGGTCCCCAGCGACCTGGCACAGGTCGCCGCGATCTCGGTCCGCAGGGTCAAGGAGCACGCCGCCCGAGACGCCGGCAGGGTGGCCGATGGTCGGGGTGGGCCATGAGCGTCGTCGCGGCGCTGGCGGACTGCCCCGAGTGCAGGTCCGCCGGCACGGTGGCCAACGGACGGTGCGGGATCTGCGACGCCACGTGGACGGGGCTGCCGACCTTCCCCCGGCGGCCCCTCCGCCCCCCAGCGGAACCGACCGGTGACGTAGGCCTCGGTTCGCTTGTTCGCGGTGGCGTCGCCACGGCGTTCATCGCGGGGCTCTTCCGTGGCGCCTCTGAAGAGGCCGCTGTGTCAGAACAGGGCTCGGAACACCTTGCCCAGCACGTATCCCAGGATCATGCAGCCCGGCCAGGTAAGGATCCACGTCCCCACGACCTGACCCGCCACTCCCCACCGGACGGCTGAAAGGCGCTTCGTGGCGCCGACCCCCATGATCGACGACCCGATCACATGGGTGGTGGACAACGGAACCCCGAACCGGGACGCCACGGTGATCAAAGCCGCAGCGGAAGTCTCCGCCGCGAAACCATTCACCGGTTCGAGCTTGGTCATCTTCAGGCCTATGGTCCTGATGACTCGCCAGCCGCCGATCGACGTTCCCAGACCCATCACCAGCGCACAGACGAAGATGACCCAGAGGGGAACCTCCAGATCGGCCTGCTGCCCTCCCAGGAACAGGGCGAGGGTCATGACCCCCATGGTCTTCTGGGCGTCGTTCGATCCATGGCTGAACGCCATGAAGGCGGCCGAAAAGACCTGGCCTCGGCCGAAGGTTCGTCGGACGGTTCGGGGCCTGCTCCTTCGAAACAGTCGATAGATCAACACCATGAGCAGGAAGCCCGTGAGGAAGGCCACCGGCGGTGAGAGGAACAGGCCATAGACGACCACGCTCGTGCCGGACCACTCCAGGGCCTCGATTCCACCCGCCGCAAACCCCGCCCCGAGGAGCGCAGCGACAAGTGCGTGAGTCTCACTCGAAGGGAGCCCGAAGACCTGGGCGCCCATGGCCCAGATCGCTGCGGCCAGGACCGCCGCTCCGATGGTCGTGAGGTCGACCACGTCGGGGCTCACGATCCCCTCGGCGATCGTCTCGGCCACGAAGGTACCGGTGACCAGAGCCCCGACCAGGTTCAGGATCGCCGCCATCCCAACGGCGTGCCATGGGCGCAGAACGCGCGTGGAGACCACCGTCGCGATCGCGTTGGGCGCGTCGGTCCATCCGTTGGCAAACTCGAACAAGATGATGAAGGCGATCACCAGCCCGAGGGGCATCTGTCAGGCGTCTCCGGTGCGCACCTATGCCTGCTTGAGAGCGATCCCTTCCAGGGTGTTGGCGACATCCTCGGCTTTGTCCATCGCCGCCTCGAGCTCGTCGAGGATGTCCTTCCACTTCAGGACGTCCATGGCCTTGAAGTCGCCACCGAAGAGGTCCGCGATGGCTCGACGGTAAGTCCGGTCTCCCTCGTTCTCGAGCCGGTTGATCTCGATCCCGTATTCGCTGAGCTCGTCGAACGAAGGCATGATCCGCATCCCTTCTAGCGTCGTTTGGCAGGCCTTCAGCAAGAGCTCGGCCTGAGCCCGCATCTCTGGAAGCGGCTTCTCGATGTTGTGCAGCACCAGGAGATCCCCGGCTGCATCCATGTGGTCCATCACGTCGTCGAGGCTGCTGGCAAGCTCGTGGATGTCCTCTCGATCGAGGGGCGTGACGAACGTCGTGTTGAGCCGCCGCATAACCTCGTGAGTTACCTCGTCCGCCTCGTGCTCGATGTCGTGGAGACGCCGCGCCTTGGCCTCGACGTCATCGAAGTTCGAGACAATGTCGTAGAGGAGCTCCGCTCCTTGGACCAGGATCTCTGCCTGCTTCACGAACAGCTCATAGAAGGATTCATCGCGAGGGATGAACCGGAACCGCCTCTTTGCCATTCCTCCCCCAGGTCGCCTTCCGGGGCGCAGGCATACACCACCCGGGATACCCGTGTCCAATAGGGAATCGCGAACGCCTACCCGAAACGGCCGGTAACGTAGTCCTCGGTTCGCTTGTTCGTGGGGTTCGTGAACATGACCTGGGTTCGGTCGTACTCGACGAGCGTCCCGGTCCGCTGGCCGTCCTCCTTCACGTCGACGGTGAAGAACGCGGTCCGGTCGCTGACCCGGGCGGCCTGCTGCATGTTGTGGGTGACGATCACGATCGTGTATTCCTGGACCAGGTCCTGCATCAGCTCCTCGATACGCAGGGTGGCTACCGGGTCCAGCGCGGAGCACGGCTCGTCCATCAGGATCACGTCAGGCTGGACGGCGATGGCCCGGGCGATGCACAGGCGCTGCTGCTGGCCGCCGGACAGAGCCATCCCCGACTCCCTGAGCTTGTCCTTGACCTCGTCCCACAGGACTGCCTTTCGCAGCGACTGCTCCACGAGGTCGTCCATGTTTCCCTTGTATCCGGCGATCCTCGGCCCAAAAGAGACGTTGTCGTAGATCGACTTGGGGAACGGATTGGGCTTCTGGAACACCATCCCCACCCGTCGGCGCACCTCGACGGCGTCGACCTTGGGGTCATACAGGTTGACCCCGTGGTACATGATCTGGCCCTCGACCCGTGCCCCGTCGATCAAGTCGTTCATCCGGTTCAGGCACCGGAGCACGGTGGTCTTCCCGCATCCCGAGGGGCCGATCAGTGCGGTGATCTGGTTCTGCTGGACGGGAAGGGACACGTCACGCACGGCCCGGAAGTCCCCGTAGTACACCGCCAGGTCCTTGATGTCGAAGATGACCGGGCGGTCATCGAGGTCGTCGTCGTCTCGCTTCACTTCGATCCGAGGGGTATCCGCTCGGGACGCTTCGGTCCCGCCGGTCATGATCTCCGAATCCACGGTATCACCACTTCCGCTCGTATCGATTCCTCAACCAGATCGCCGTGGCGTTGATCACCAGGAGCACCACCATGAGGACGACGATCGCGGCCGCGGCCGACTCGCCGAAGGCCCGCAGGGACTTCCTCGACCACGTGAAGATGATCGCTGGGAGGGCCGTGTACGGGCCCTGGAGCGTATCGACGATCCCCTCGTTCTGGGCGGCGAAGAACGCCGGAGCGCCACCGATGAGGAGGAGCGGGGCCGCCTCGCCCAGGGCCCGGGAGATGGACAGGATCGTGCCGGTGAGGATCCCCGGGGCTGCGTAGGGAAGGACGTGGCTCCGGATCACCTCCCATCGAGTGGCACCCACGCCGTACCCGGCCTCCCGGATCGCGGTGGGAACGGCCCGCACGGCCTCCGCGGCCGTGATCGTCACGATGGGAAGCACCAGGATCGCGATGGTGAATCCACCGGACATCAAGGTCCGGCCGCCGGTGATCCCGCTGAAGAGCTGAACGAAGATGGCCAGCCCCAGGAGCCCGTACACGATCGACGGGACCCCGGCCAGGTTCCTGATGTTCGCGTTGATGAACCGCGTGAACCGCGTGTCCTTCGCGTACTCCTCCAGATACACGGCGGCCCCGATCCCCAGGGGGACGGAGATCAGCACCACGAAGATCATCAGGGCGATCGAGCCGAAGATCCCCTGGGCCACCCCCGCTCTGGAGGGAAGCGACGAGAGGTTGGACTGGACGAAGGCGAACCCTCGCTCCCGGAACACCGGAAGCGCCTGACGAACCACATCGGCGAGCAGCGTGACCAGCAGGGCCAGGGCCACCAGGAGGGACATGAGCAGGAGGGCCTGGAAGATCAGGCCGCCCCAGTCGGTGCGGCGCCCGGTCAGCGCCCTGCGGACCTCCTGGGTGGCCGGAGTCGGCGCGGTCGCAACCTTGGCCATCAGTACCTCTGCCTGACCCGACGGACGAACCGCTCACTGGCCACGTTGAGCCCCAGTGTGAAGAAGAACAGGAGCATCCCCACGAAGAAGAGACTGGGGTACGCGGCCCCGACTCCCCGAACCTGATCCGATCCGGTGGCCAGGGTGGCCATGGCCGCGGTCATGGTCTGGCCTGTGCCGAAGATGTCGAACGTGAGCTGGGATCCGCCCGTGGCACCTGCGGCGATGGTCACGATGAGGGTCTCCCCGATGGCCCGGGACAGGCCCAGGATCAGGGCGGCCACCACCCCCGAGATGGCTGCGGGGAACACCACCCTGGTGCTGGTGGACCTCCGGCGGGCCCCTAGGCCGTACGACGCTTCCCGAAGGGACTGGGGGACGGCGTGCAAGGCGTCCTCAGCCACCGAAGCCACGATGGGGGTCACCAGGATCCCCACAGCGATCCCCGCCGCCGCCATGTTGTAGAAGGTGGCCTCGCCGAACAGCCGCTGCACGATGTTCGGGCTGATGAAGGTGATGGCGAAGTACGCCAGCACCACGCTGGGGATCCCCGCCAGGACCTCGAGGATCGGCTTGAGCACCCTCCTCGCTCGCCGGCTGGCGAACTCCGACAGGTACAGGGCCGCCCCCAGCCCCAGCGGGGTGGCCACCACCATGGCCACCACCGCGACCAGCATGGTGCCCACGAAGATGGTCCGGACGTCGAAGAACCCCCGCCGAGGGAACCACCCATGGGGACTCCACAGCTCGCCGATGTCGATCTTGCTCAGGAAGTCCACGGTCCCGCCGAACAGCGAGACCACGATGGCCGCGTTGATGACCACCGACAGGACGGCCGCCGCCAGGAACAGCGCGCGGATGGTGGACTCGCGGCGCCGCCGCCGGCGGCTTCCCCGGAGATCTCCGAGGCTCAACGCTCCGCCCGCGGCCTCCCCCCCCGGCGCCATCCGGGGCACCCTAGACCAGGCCCCGTTCGGGAAGCGAGCGGGGCCGGAGGACCCGACAGACCTCCGGCCTTCGCGGACGTCTTATGCGGTGAAGGATGACTTCGCGTCCTCCCACACCGTTCTGGCCGCCTCGATCCGGTCGTCGGGGAGCGTCACGTACGAGACCTCCTCCACCGCGGTCCGGATCCCGTCGTCGGACAGGTACAGATCGACGTAGGCCTGGAGCGCCGGGCTCTCCACGGCCTTCGTGTTGCTCACGTAGATGTACAGCGACCGGGACAGCGGATAGGAGCCGTCCGCGATCGTCTCGAACGAGGGAGCCACGCATCCGTCCCCACCGTCGACCTCGATCGCCTTGACCACGTCCTGGTTCTGCTCGTAGAACGAGAAGCCCACCCAGCCGAGCGAGGTGTCGGACCCGGCGATGCCGTCGATGATCACGTTGTCGTTCGGGGAAGCCTGGTAGTCGGGGCGCGTGGTGGCGGCCTCGTCCTCCGACAGGCCGCGCTCCACCCCGATGTCCTCGAAGCCGGTCAGCTCGACGAACGCGTCGAACGTTCCGGACTCCTCACCCGGGCCGGTGATAGCAAGCGGAGCGTCGGGGTACGGAACCGCGCTCCCTCCGACCTCCTCGCCAAGGGAGTTGGCGTCCGACCAGCTCTCGAAGCCCTCCGACTCCGGGCCCACCAGCGCGTACAGGTCGGTGTTGCTCAGGCAGGTCACGTCTGAGTTGTTCGTGGACGTGAGCACCGAGATGCCGTCCAGGGCCACCTCCAGCTCGGTGAACTCGATCCCGTTCTCCTCGCAGATCGCGATCTCCTCCTCGTCGATGGGCCTGGACGCGTCAGAGACGTCCGTCTCCCCGTTGCAGAACAGCTCGAAGCCGTCGCTGGTACCGGGCCCCTCGACGGTGATGTCCACGCCGGGAGCCTGCTCGGCGAAGAACTCGGCCACCAGCGAGCTGATGGGCTCCACCGTGGACGATCCGGAGACGAAGATCTCCCCCGTGAGGTTCTGGTCAACCTCGCCGTCACCACCGGAGCCGCTGCTCCCGCCACACGCCGCGGCGACCAGCGCCACGGTGCCCAGCGCGATCCCCAATCGCGTCATCCGCATCCGTGTTCTCCCTCCTCCCCTTCGCATCACGTCGCGTGCGAAGGGGACCCGAGCCGCAGGCCCTATCTGGACCTCCGGGTCGTCGGCCGACTGCCCGATGGCGGTGGCCCTCACAATGCGGATGCTAGGGAGGCGCATTGACGGGACCCTGTCCCTTTGGTTAACGCCGAGTGAACATCGGATCCCGCGTCCCGGGCCGACCTGCGTGAGGTGGCCGCATGGTGACCGAGAGGTAACCGCCGATGTGCGGTTTGGTGAAGGTCCTCCCAACAGCGGCGGTCGCCGCAATGGCGGCCACGACAGGACCGCTATCCTTTCTGAGAGCGTCGAGCATTCAGTGCGGGGGTACGATTCGAATATGGTGAGGGCCAGAAGCCACTTCCACGAAGAGCTCGAGACCCTCGAGCTTGACGTTCTGGCCGAGGGGGAGCTGGCCGAGCGGGCCCTGGGCCGGGCCATGGACGTCCTGATCTACCGGGATGACCGGGAAGCGGCTTCCATCATCGCCGGGGACGACGAGATCGACGACCGCTACCTATCCGTGGAGCGGCGATGGCTCGACCTCCTGGCCCTCCAGACCCCTGTCGCGACCGACCTCCGGCTGATCTCCGCCGTGCTCCACGTGAACCTGCACCTGGAGCGGATCGGAGACATGGCCGTGAACATCGTGAAGATCGCCCAGGCCACCATGGGCCTCCCGGCCAACCAAACCATCCTGACCAACCTGCGGGAGATGTCGGACGTGGTCAGGCCGATGATCAGGACGGCCCTCGACTCGTTCGTCAGGCGCGACCTGAGCCTGGCTCAGCGACTGCCCGAGATGGACGATCCCGTGGACCGTCTCAACCGCGGGATGTACCGGGAAGTGGCGGCCTGTGCCGGCAACCCGGAGATGCTGGAGTGGGCCATCCGGATGATGGTGGTCTCCCGCCAGCTCGAGCGGGCCGGCGACCACGCCGTGGACATCGGCGAGCAGGTGGCCTTCCTCCTCACCGGAGAGTTCCAGGAGTTCACGGACGCGTCCCACCCCGAGGGTGAGGACGATGGGGAGTAACGGCAGCCACGGACGGATCCTGCTGGTGGAGGACGAGGAGTCCCTGGCGGACTCCATCCGGTACAACCTCGAGCGAGACGGCTTCGGGGTCCAGATCGCCCAAGACGGCCGGCAGGCCCTGGACATGTTCCGGGCGGACCGGCCGGAGCTGGTGATCCTGGACCTGATGCTGCCCGAGGTCACCGGGCTGGACGTCTGCCGGGCCATCCGCCAGGAGTCGACGATCCCGGTGATCATGGTGACCGCCAAGGACGCCGAGGCGGACAAGGTCACCGGCTTGGAGCTGGGGGCCGACGACTACGTCACCAAGCCGTTCTCCATGCGAGAGCTGGTGTCCCGGGTCCGGGCCAATCTCCGCCGGGCCAGACTGACCCATCCGCCCCACGAGGTCGACGAGGTCCTGCTGGGCGGACCGGTGGAGCTGGACGTGGCCCGCCACGAGGCCCGCATCCGCGGCGACCAGGTGCCCTTCCCTCCCAAGGAGTTCGAGCTCCTGGAGACGTTCCTCAGGCGGAAGGGCCGGCTGCTCACCCGTCACTTCCTGATCGACGAGGTGTGGGGGCCCGACTACTTCGGCGACACCAAGACGCTCGACGTCCACGTGAAGCGGATCCGGCGCAAGGTCGAGGAGGACCCGCACAGCCCCGTCCACCTGGTCACGGTGCGGGGCCTCGGCTACAAGTTCGTGGACTGACGGCGTCGTGGACGCGGACACCGTCGAGCCGGCCGTTCCTCCTCCCCTCCACGAGACGGACGAGCCGCGCTATCTGAACCGGGAGATCTCGTGGCTGGAGTTCAACTCCCGGGTGCTGGCCATCGCCGAGGATCCCGAGCGTCCGCCGTTGGAACGCGCCAAGTTCCTGGCCATCGCCAGCACGAACCTCGACGAGTTCTTCCAGATCCGGGTGGCCGGGCTGAAGGAACAGGTCCGGATGGGACTCCAGGCCACGTCGCTCGACGGGATGACCGCCTCCGAGCAGCTGACGGCCATCCGGGAGCGCGTCGTAGACCAGGTCGCCCGGCAGGGACAGGTGTTCGCCAAGGACCTGATCAGCAGCCTGGAGGACGAGGGGGTCACCTTCACCGGGAGAGCCGACCTCGACGAGCGGAGCCTGCAGTACCTCGGGGAGTACTTCCGCGAGCGAGTGTTCCCCGTCCTCACCCCCCTGGCCGTTGACCCCGCGCACCCGTTCCCGTACATCTCGAATCTGTCGCTGAACCTGGCGGTCATGGTCCGGGACCCCCGGAGCGGCGTCCGCAGGTTCGCCCGGGTCAAGGTGCCCCCCCTCCTCCCCCGATTCGTGGCCCTCCCGGACGGCCGGTTCCTGCCGCTCGAGCAAGTGATCGCCCTGCACCTGCCCAAGCTGTTCCCGGGAATGGAGATCGTGGCTCATTACCCGTTCCGGGTCACCCGGAATGCCGACATCGAGGTGGCCGAGGACGAGGCCGCAGATCTCATCTCCGCGCTCGAGGAGGAGATCCGCCGGCGCCGGCGGTCGGCCCGGGTGGTCCGGCTCGAGGTGGACGCGGAGATGTCGGACCAGGTGCGTGACCTCCTGGTTCGGGAGCTGGAGCTGGCCGACACCGACGTCTACGAGGTCGAGGGCCTCCTCGACGCCGGGGCCCTGTGGGCCCTGTACGACCTGGACCGTGCAGACCTCAAGGACCCGCCGTGGAAGCCCACCACGCAGCCCCGGCTGGCAAGCTCCGACGACGTGGTGCCCGATCTGTTCGCCGTGGTTCGGGAACGCGACGTGCTGGTCCACCACCCGTACGACTCGTTCGCCACATCCACCGAAGCGTTCATCGCTCAGGCCGCCGCGGACCCCAACGTGCTGGCCATCAAGCAGACCCTGTACCGGACCTCCGGGCAGGAGAGCCCGATCATCGGGGCGCTGATCGAGGCCTCCGCGGCCGGGAAGCAGGTCGTGGCCCTGGTCGAGCTCAAGGCTCGCTTCGACGAGCAGGCCAACATCGCCTGGGCCCGCGCCCTGGAGGAAGCCGGCGTGCACGTGGTGTACGGCGTGGTGGGCCTGAAGACCCACGCCAAGCTGTCGTTGGTGGTTCGCCAGGAGGAAGGAGGGATCCGCCGCTACGCGCACATCGGCACGGGGAACTACAACCCGACCACGGCCACCATCTACGAAGACGCCGCGTTGCTCACCACCGACCCCGAGCTGGGGGCCGACCTCTCCGACCTGTTCAACTACCTCACCGGCTACAGCCGGAAAGCCCGGTACCGACGGCTCCTGGTGGCCCCGCTGACCCTGCGCGAGGCAGTGATCGACCTCATCCGGGGAGAGGCGGAGCAGCCCGGCGGGCACGTCGTGATGAAGGTCAACAACCTGGTGGACGCCGAGGTGATCGACGCACTGTACGAGGCGTCCCAGCGCGGAACGGAGATCGATCTCATCGTCCGGAGCATCTGCTGCCTCCGGCCCGGCGTCCCCGGCCTCTCGGAACGGATCCGGGTGGTGTCCATCGTGGGCCGGTACCTGGAGCACTCCAGGATCCTTCGGTTCGGACGGGACCGTGGCCCCAAGGCGTACTACATCGGGTCCGCCGACCTCATGCCCCGGAACCTGGACCGGCGGGTGGAGACCCTGGCACCGGTGACGGACCAGACCCTTCAGGCCCGGCTCGACGAGATCATCGAAGTCAACCTGCAGGACGACATGCTGGCCTGGGAGCTGTCCCCTGACGGCTCGTGGGTCCGGGTCCCCAGGATCCGGTCGCTCAACACCCACCAGCGGCTCCAGGATCTGGCCAAAGCCAGGTTGCAGAATGCGTGAAGCGGAGATGAAGCTGGCGGTCCCGCCCGGCTTCCGGTTGCCCGAGTTCGACGGCGTTGACGGCATCCGGGCCCGGGACGCGGGGACCGACCGGCTGGTGACCACCTACTGGGACACCGACGACCTTCGCCTGACCCGGTGGGGAGCCTCGCTCCGCCACCGTCCCGGCGAGGGGTGGACGGTGAAGCTGTCGCCGACCGTGGAGGGCGCCCTCCTGGTCCGCGGCGAGCACACCTTCTCCGGTCCCCGCACCCGGCCGCCGGAGGAGGCGGTCGACCTGGTCCGGGCGTTCGCTCGTGACGCGCCTCTCCACCCGGTGCTGCGCATGCGCACGGCCCGACACCGGACCGAGCTCCGGAACGGTGAAGGGCGGATGGTCGCCGAGGTGGTCGACGACCACGTCGCGGTGCTCAAGGGAAGGAAGGTCGCCGGGCGGTTCCGGGAGGTCGAGGTGGAGGTCACCGATCAGGACCCCGAGGAGCTGATCGCGGCCCTGCGACAGCGGCTCATCGAGGCGGGGGCGGGCCGACCGGACCCCACCCCCAAGATGGTCCGGGCACTGGGGACC
>DAITPV010000039.1:0-11186 GCA_036833435.1 Actinomycetota bacterium
GGTCGGCGGGAACTGCATCCCCGTGGATCCCACCTACCTGGCCTGGCAGGTTCGCCGCGACGCCGGGTACCGGTTCCGCATCCTGGAGCAGGCCCAGGAGATCAACGACCAGATGCCGGCGTACACCGCGACCCGGATCGGGGATGCCCTCAACGAGGCCGGGAAGGCCGTGAAGGGCGCTCGGATCGTGGTCCTGGGTGTGGCCTACAAGCCTGAGGTCGGCGATGGCCGGGAGTCCCCGGCGGTCAAGGTGATCGCCGCGCTGCAACGGCGAGGAGCCAAGGTCACGTTCCACGACCCCCACGTGGAGTCGGTGGTGGTGGGCGGGCGAGTCCTCGAGCGCGTCGACATCACCCAGCGGGTGCTGTCGGAGGCGGACGCCGTGGCCATCCTCACGCCACACCGGGCCTTCGACCTGGACTGGATCGCCGAGCACGCCCAGGTGGTCTTCGACGCACGCAACGCGTTCGGACAGGACCGCCGGTCAAACGTCATCCGGCTATGACCGGAGCGTTCCGTCGTCCGGCGAACGCGGAGCCGGCCGGGTGCCTGTCGGCGCCTGACCGAGCGTCATGAGCACCGCCGCCTGGACTCCCTCGGGCCCCCGGGTCCTGATGGTCGCCGGCGTGGCCATCGCCGCCGCGGTGACGGGTGGCGTGGTCTTTGGCCTGGCCTCCGGAAGCGCGGACCTCTCGGGGGCCATGCTGGTCACCCCGATCATGGTCCTGGTCACCATCCCCCTGCTGTGGAGGCAGGCGGAGCGGGAGGGAGACCGGCGGCTGTTCTGGATCCTGTTCCTCGCGCTGATGGCCAAGCTGGCCGGCGCGGTGGCCAACTACCTGGTGGCCTTCGACCTGTACGGCGGAGTGGCCGACTCCCGTCTGTACATGGAGCAGGGGACCCTGCTGGCCGGAGGGTTCCGGGGCGGGGACTTCGACACCGGTCTCCCGTCGCTCACCGGCACGAACTTCATGTTCGTGTTGGCGGGCACGGTGTTCACGCTCATCGGGACGTCGCCGCTGGGAGGATTCCTGGTGTTCTCCTGGCTCGGGTTCCTGGGCCTGTTCATGTTCTACCGGGCCTTCGTGATGGCCGTGCCCGAGGGGAAGCCCCGCTCCTACTTGCCGTACGTGTTCTTCCTGCCCTCCCTCCTGTTCTGGCCCTCGAGCATCGGCAAGGAGGCGTGGATGCTCCTGTCCCTGGGGGTCATCGCCCTGGGAGCCGCTCATCTGTTCAGCCACCGGGCGTGGAAAGGGGTGGCCTACTCCGCGCTGGGCCTGTGGATGGCCCTGACCATGCGTCCCCACATCGCCGCGCTGGTGGCCGTGGCCCTGGCGGTGGGGTACGTGGTGGGCCGGCCTCGCCGAAGCGACAACCCCCTGGCGCCGGTGGGGAGGATCCTGGTGGCCGCGGGCCTGGTGGCGGTGTCGTTCCTCGCCGTGTCCCAGGCCCATTCGTTCCTCGAGGAATCGGCGGTGGAGACGGAGCAGGGCGTGATCAGGGTCCTCGAGCAGACCACCGAGCGGACCCAGATCGGCGGCTCCGAGTTCAACCCGTCGATCCTGGAGTCCCCGGGACGGGCGCCGATCGCGCTCATCACCGTGCTGTATCGGCCGCTCATCATGGAGGCCCACAACCTCCAGTCGGCTGTGGCGGCCCTTGAGGGCACCTTCCTTCTGGCGCTGACGGTGATCCGGTTCCGGTGGCTGCTGGCGGCGGTCCGGAGCATCCGGCGACAGGCCTACGTGGGGATGGCCCTGGCGTACACCGGGCTGTTCGTCCTGGCTTTCTCGAGCTTCGCCAACTTCGGGCTCCTGGCTCGCGAACGTGTGCAGCTGCTGCCGTTCTTCATGATCCTGCTGGCCATCCCCCCGCGAACCGAGGCCCGGGACCTGGAGCTGCGAGCCGGGCCCGAGTCCCCCTCGGCCGACGTGGAACAGCTGTGAGCCGCCGGCCCCGGGTCGCCCACCTGGCCACGGTGGACCTCACCCACCGGTTCCTGCTCCTGGGCCAGCTTCGGAGGCTGCGGGACGAGGGGTTCGACGTCACCGCCATCAGCGCGCCCGGCCCGTGGGTCGCGGACCTGGAAGCGGAAGGCATCCTGCACATCGCCTGGCCCCATGCCACGCGCTCGTGGTCGCCGGGGGACGACCTCCGGGCCCTGAGCGAGCTGGTGGGGATCCTCCGGCGCATGCGGTTCGACGTGGTCCATACCCACACGCCGAAGCCGGGGCTCATCGGACGGGTGGCCGCGCGGATGGTCGGCGTGCCGTGCGTGGTCAACACCGTTCACGGGTTCTACGCGACCCCCGAGGACCGGCTCCCCAAGCGATCCGCAGTGATGGGCCTGGAGTGGGTGGCGTCCCGGTTCTCCGACCTCGAGCTGTATCAGAGTGAGGAGGACCTCCGGTGGGCCAGACGCACCGGCGTGGCCCGCCCGGGCCGAAGCGTCCTGCTGGGGAACGGCACCGACCTGTCGCGATTCGACCCCGGCGAGATCCCCGCCACGGAGGCCGGTGCGCTCCGAAAGAGCTTGGGGATCCCCGCCGACGCCCCGGTCGTGGGAACCATCGGCCGGCTGGTGGAGGAGAAGGGATACCGGGAGTTGTTCGCCGCGGCCCGGGAGGTCCGGGCTCAGGTTCCCGAAGCGTGGTTCGTGGCCCTGGGCGATCGGGACACCGACAAGGAAGGGGCCATCGCCGCCGAGGAAATGGCCTCCCAGGGAGACCGGTTCCTGTTCCCCGGCTGGCAGGAAGACGTTCGTCCGTACCTGGCCATGATGGACGTGTTCGTCCTGCCCTCGTGGCGGGAAGGCCTTCCCCGGTCCGCCGTGGAAGCCGCGGCCATGGGCCGTCCGCTGGTCCTCACCGACATCCGAGGCTGCCGCGAGGTGGCCACCGAGGGCGTCGAGGGGCTGCTGGTCCCACCTCGGAACCCCGCCGCCCTCGCCGAAGCCATCGGCCGGCTGGTCGGGGACCCCGAGCTCCGGGAGAAGATGGGCGAGGCGGCTCGGGCCACGGCCCTGGAGCGCTTCGACGAGCGCCGCGTGGCCGACACCGTGGTTCGGTCCTACCGGGAGCTGTTGCAGCGACGGGGGCTCCTGGTGGAACGGGACGAGGACGTGGTGTTCCGGCGCGCCGGAACGAGGGACCTCACGGACCTGGCCCGCCTGCATCGGGAGATCCCCGGCTCCTTTCTCCCCACCCTGGGCGATGCGTTCCTCCGGCGGCTGTATCGGGGGATGCTCTCCGACCCCGATGCCGTGGTCCTGGTGGCCCAGGTACCCGGCGGACGGGTGGTCGGCTTCGTTGCCGGGGTTCGGTCGGTCGGGCGGTTCTACCGCCGGTTCTTCCGTCGCCACGGCATCCAGGCCGCCGTGGCCGCCGCTCCGCGGCTGGTTCGCAAGGGAGTCCTTCGCCGGGCTCGGGAGTCGGCCTCGTATCCGGATGGGGTGACGGCGCTGCCGGACGCCGAGCTCCTGTCCATCGCCGTCGAGCCGGCGTGGAGGAGCAAGGCCGTGGGAGCCGCGCTGGCGACCCGGTTCCTGGACACCATGGGGTCCCGCGGCATCCCCGAGGTCAAGGTCGTGGTGGCCGGTGCCAACTCCGGCGCCAACCGCTTCTACGAGCGGCTGGGGTTCGAGCGACGGGCCACGACCGCCGTGCACCGCGGCGAGCAGAGCAACGTGCTGGTCATCGGGCTCCAGCCACCCGGCGATACAGGGACACCAGCCGATCGATCCCCAGGTCGAGGTTGAAGTGACGCTCCGCCAGCGCCCGACAGCGCTCCGGGGTCTCCGGGTCCTCCACCAGGGACAGGAGCTCCCCGGCCGCCTTGTCGAGCCCTTCGTCGTCCACGGACTCGACCACCACACCGGCTCGCGCCGGGAGCAGGAGCTCGTCGAGATCTCCCAGTCCTTTGTTGACCACCACCGGGCGTCCCGCGGCCAGGAACTCGGCGATCTTGGTGGGCATGGCGGCCCGGAGGCTGATCCCCGCGTCCAGCCGGCACACGCTGAGCCCGGCGTGGACCGAGCCCACCAGGGAGGCCATCTCGGCGGGCCCCACGCTTCGGCGTTCGACGTCCGCCTCGGCCAGGGCCCGGTCCCAGGCCGAGGGCCCGGGGGTGGCCACCAGGAGCTCGGCCGGGGTGTGGGCCCGGACCCGGTCAGCCAGTCTCAGCATGGCCGGGAGGTCGTAGTAGGCGTTCAGGGTGCCGCTGAACAGCAGCCGAACCGTCCCGCTCTCGGGGAACGGCGCGGACTCGAACCGGGACAGATCCACGCACGTGGTGATCACCTCGGCCTTGGGCCGCACGGCTTCCCCATGGCGAGCCGCCAGCACGTCGACGGCCGCCTGGGTCAGGGTCACGATCCCGGTGCTCCGTTTCGCGGCGGCCGCTTCGATCCGGCGCAGGAGCCGCTCAGCGGAGGATCCGGGAGCCAGGTCCCCCAGCGCGATGCGCTGGTCGGCCCACAGGGAGCGGACGTCCCATACCCATCTCGGAGCTCGAGCCAGGAGCGCGGAGGCGGCGGGCAGGTCGCTGCGAGCGTGCACCAGGCCGGCGTTCCGAACCAGGGGGACGCCCCGGAGGACCCGCAGCGCACCCGACAGGGTGCCCGGACGTCCGAACGACCTGGGCTTCCACCGGACCCCTTGCTCGCGAAGCCGCCGGACGGTGGCCGGGTCGGGACCCTCCTTCTCAGCGGAGTGAAGGGTGACGTCCACACCCCGGGCCGCCAGGCCCTCCACGTAGGGGAGCACCTGGGACGCGCCGACGCCCTCTCGGACGGAGTCGAACGTCAGATAGACGAGTGGCGGAAGGTCCATGGCTCGGCGGGCCGAGAGCCTACGGCATCCGGACCGGTCCAGGACCCGCGGGGCACCGAATGACTGCTGAGCGCCGAACGAACGGGGGGCCCAAGGT
Source organism: Actinomycetota bacterium (assembly GCA_036833435.1). Classification (GTDB taxonomy): domain Bacteria; phylum Actinomycetota; class UBA4738; order UBA4738; family CALAEC01; genus DAITPV01. Next base: position 4,927 of record DAITPV010000039.1, read on the forward strand.
CAGCGTGCTGATCACCTCGCGGAACCACGAGCCCTTCGTCACCGACGCGATGGCCAGTGTTCTGAAGCAGACGTTCCGGGACTTCGAATTGATCATCATCGACGACGGCTCGACCGACGACTCCGCCTCGGTCATCCGGACCTTCATGGACTCGCAGCATCCGGACGTTCCGGTGAAGGTGCTCCTCCGCGAGCGCCGGGGACGGATGCCCACCCTCAACGAGGGGCTCCACATGGCCACGGGGACCTACTTCACCAATCTGGTGTCCGACGACACCTGGGAGCCGGAGCGCCTGGAGCGGGAGGTTCGGGTCCTGGACGAAGCGGGATCCGATGTGGCCGCGTGCTACGCGGACGCCTGGGTGATCGACGAGGAAGGCGTCCGGCGCGACCGACTGGGCACGTGGGCGAAGTTCCGGGGTGGCGACCTGTACCGGGACATGGTCACGCTGCGGTTCTTCCCCCCCGCCCAGACCGGGCTGTTCCGCCGCTCGGTGGTGCTGGAGGTGGGGGGGTACAACGAGCGGCTCACGTTCGTCGACGACTGGGACCTGTGGCTCAAGGTGGCTCGGTGCCACCGGATCCTGTACGTCCCTGAGCCGCTGGGTTCCTACCGGATCCACGGAGGGAACGCCACCAAAGAAGCCGTCGATGAGTTCTTCGCCGATGCCCGGACCACGTTCGACGAGCTGATCGACAGGGACCCGGACCTGCCGGTGAGCATCCGGCGGGTCCGAGCCAATCTCGATGCCTGGCACGCCGGCCACCTCTACAACCTCCTGATGTTCCCAGAGGCCCGGCGCGCCGCCCTGGTCGCCCTTCGGCAGATCCCGTCGCAGCGGATGGCCTGGAAGGTCCTGCTCCGATCGATGCTCGGTCCCCGTCTTGTGGGCTGGGTGCGCAACCGGCGCAGCGAGGCCAGGTACCGCGGGCTGAGGGCGACCCGCTGATGAGTGGCACGGCTCCGCTGGTCACCGTGGCCATCCCCTCCCACAACAACCGGCGATTCGTCACCGAGGCCATCGACAGCGTCCTCGGCCAGAACATGAGCGATCTCGAGCTCCTGATCATCGACGACGGGTCCACGGACGGGTCGCCGGAGGCGATCCGCCACCACCTGGACGAGCGCTCCGCCTCCGTCCCGGTGTCGTTGGAGGCTCGATCGGAGAACGTGGGCACGCATAGAACCTTGAGCCAGGCGCTGGAGCAAGCCACGGGCGAGTTCTTCGCCGTCCTGGACTCCGACGACCTGTGGGATCCACGGATGCTCGAGCGCCAGGTCCCCCTTCTCCGGGAGGCGGGCCCCGGGTTCGGAGCTTCCTTCAGCGACGCCTGGGTGATCGACGAGGAAGGAGTCCGCCACGACCGCCTGGCTCGACATGGTGGTTACCGGGGCGGAGACCTGTACCGCGACTTCGTGCAGCTCCGGTTCTTCCCCCTGCCATCGGCCTCGGTGTTCCGGCGAAGCACCCTCGAGGAGATTGGAGGGTTCAGCCATCGCTACCGGATCCTGTACGACTGGAACCTGTGGCTCCGGCTGGCCATGGACCACCGGCTGGTGTACGTGCCGGAGCCACTGACTTCCTATCGGGTTCACGGCGAGAACACCTCGATGAAGTTCCCCACCGAGTTCTTCGAGGACGCCCGGATGCTGTACCGAGACCTGATCCTTCGGGATCCCTCCCTGGTCCCCCTGCGGGAGAAGATCGAGGGTCGGATCGAGGCCCGCTACGCCGCGCAGATGTACAACCTCCTGGAGATGGGCCCGGCCCGCCGGGCCGCCCTCCGCTCGCTGCGGAAGTCACCCAGCGAACGCCTGGCCTGGACGGTCTTGCTCCGCTCTCTCGGCGGCCGGTGGCTGGTGGGGTGGGTCCGCGACGTCCGGCGCGCCGATCGTGCTCGCTCGCTGGCCGCCGCCAAGCCGGTGGTGCTGCGCCGCGTTGGGGACGGGTCGGGGAACGGGTCTCCTTCCACCCTCCCGAGCGAACGGGTGACCACCTTCGGCCCCCCGGCGAGCGGCACCCCGAAGGTCACCGTGGCCATCCCCTCGTTCAACCATTTGGGCTATGTCCAGGAGGCCATCGACAGCGTCCTTCGCCAGACGTTCCGGGGCCTCGAGCTCCTGGTGATCGACGACGGGTCCACCGACGGCTCGCCCGACGCCATCGCCGGGCACCTGAGCGCGTGCGACCCGGGGGTTCCGGTGCGGCTGGTGGCCCGGGAGAATCGGGGACAGTCGAGCACCCTGAACCAGGCCCTGGAGATGGCCACCGGCGAATACCTGGCCACCCTGGACTCGGATGACTCCTGGGAGCCGGAGAAGCTTGAGAAGCAGGTGGCCATGCTGGACGCGGCACCGGACAACGTGGCCGCATGCTTCAGCGACTGCTGGATCACGGACGGGGAGGGCCGGCGGTTCGACCGTCTGGGGCGCCCGGTCAACTTCCACAGCGGCCGCATCTACGACGACCTGGTCCGGCTCCGATACTTCCCGCTGGCCCAGTCCGCGCTGTTCCGCCGCCGAGCCGTCCTGGAAGTCGGCGGCTACGACGAGCGCCTCAGGATCGTCCCCGACTGGGACCTGTGGCTCCGGCTGGCCAAGGATCACACCTTCCTGTACTCGCCGAAGCCCCTGGCTTCCTACCGCATCCACGGCACCAACCTGTCCTACGATCAGGTCGCCCAGTTCTTCGACGAGGCCCGGTTGATCTACGACGAGCTGTTCACCAGGGACCCCAGCCTCCGTCCGCTCCAACGCAGCATCCGAGCCCGGATCGAGGCCCGCCACGCGGGCCAGCTCTACAACTTGCTCCGGCTCCCGGAAGCGCGGAGCTCCGCCCGCCACGCGCTGGCCATGTCGCCGTACGACCGATTGGCCTGGACCGTGTTCCTCCGGTCGTTCCTCGGATCCCGGCTGGTCGGCCGGCTCCGGGGGATCCGGCAGAACCGCCGGCGACGGAGCCTGGACAGCCCTCCCGCGCGACTGGAGACCCGGTGAGCGAGGCGGGCAGAACGCTGACGGACCCCGTAGCGGTCGAAACCACTCCGCCGCAGGTTCCCGAGCCCAGCATGGCCCGGAACGTCCTGACCGGGGGCGGGTGGAGCGTGGCCGGCCAGGTCCTCACCCTGGTGGCGTCTCTGGTGGCCACGCCATTCGTCATCAGGCAGCTCGGCCCCGAGTTCTACGGACTCTTCGCCCTCATCAACACGCTGGTGGGGTACGTGGCCTTCGCGGACCTGGGGATGAGCGTGGCGTCCTCCAAGTTCGGGGCCGACGCCCACGCCAAGGGGGACCACGGACGGGAGGTGTCCGTGGTGTGGACCTCGCTGGTCCTGGCGGTGATCCCGTCCGGCCTCATCGCGATAGCCCTGTCCGTGTGGGCCGAAGACATCGCCTCGGACTTCCTGGGGCTGGGTCCCGAGCTGGTCGGTCCGGCCACCACCGCGCTCCAGATCGCCAGCATCGGGTTCGTGGCCCGGGCCATCTCGGGCGTGCTCAACACGCCGCAGATCGTCCGGATGCGCTGGGACCTCAGCGTGAGCATCACCTCGGGCGGGACCATCCTCCAGATCCTCCTGGCCCCGGTGGTCCTGGCGATGGGGGGAGGGCTGGTGGCCGCGGTGGCCACGTCCACCGTCGTGGCCGTCCTCACGGCGTTCATCAACCTCGTGGTGTCCACTCGGCTCCAGCGGATGCTGTGGCCGCCATCGGTCCGCCGCTCGATGGTCCGCCCCCTGATGGTCTTCGGGGGCGCGATGCTCCTGGCGTACGGCGCCCACATCGTGCTGTCGAACGGCGACCGGGTCGTGGTGGCCCGGCTGGAGACCATCTCCGACGTGGCCTTCTACTCGGTGGCCGCAGCCGCGGCGGCGCTGCTCCACATCATCCCGTACGCCCTGGCCGGGCCGATGCTCCCGGCGTTCTCGATCCTCCGGACCGGCGGCCGGCACGACGAAGCCCGCGACCTCTACGTCCGACTGCTTCGCCTGCTCCTGTTCACCCTGACGCCCGCGGTCGTGGTGATCCTGGCGCTGGCCAGGCCGTTCTTCGGGTTTTGGGCCGGACCGCTCTATGCCGATAACAGCACGGTGCCGTTCTACATCCTCGCCCTGGGAGTGGCGTTCGATGCCTTCACTACCGTTCCCTCGAACGTCATGCTGGCCGCCCATCGCGCCGGGTCCGCGGCCAAGTACCAGCTGGCCCAGATCGTGCCGTTCTTCGCCCTGTCCATCGTCCTGGTGATGTGGTTCGGGATCGTGGGAGCCGCGGTGGCCTGGACGTTGCGATGCATGGTGAACATGGGGCTGTTCTTCTGGGGCGTGCGACCGGAGTTCGCCGGCGCCCGACCCCGGGTGGGAATGTTCTCGGGTGGATTCCTCTTTGCCACTATCATGCTCATTGTTCCGGTGGCCGCGGTGATGCTGCTCTCCACGCCAGTCGCAGTCTCCCTCGTGGTGTGCCTGGTGGCCCTCGGCGGATACGCGGCCGTGGTGTGGCGCCGGGTGCTGGCGCCGGAGGAGCGCGCACTGCTGGCCGAGATCGGTGGCCGGATCCGCTCGACCTTCTCGCGGAGCTGACCATGTGCGGGATCTTCGCAACGACGCGGCCGGACCTGTGGACCTCGAAGATCGACCAGGTCCTGGAGAGCCTCAGCCACCGGGGCCCCGATGGCAGCGGGTCGTGGTCGGATCCCAGTGGGTCGGTGACCCTGGCTCACACCCGCCTGGCCATCATCGGCCTGGGCCCGGAGGCGGATCAGCCACTGGCCAGCACCGACGGATCCGTCCACGTCACCTACAACGGCGAGATCTGCAACTACCGAAGGCTGGCGGTGGACGTCGAGATGCAGAACCCCCCCTCTGACACCAACGTCCTGGCGGAGCTCCTTCGTCACCGGGGTGTCGACGGCCTGGCGGGGTTCCGGGGGATGTACGCCTTCGCCGCATGGGACGAACGGCGACAGACCCTGGTGGCCGCCCGGGACCCCTACGGGATCAAGCCCCTGTATGTCCTCCACCACCAGACCGGCGGCGTCACGCTCAGCTCGGTGATCCCGCCACTGCTGCTCCAGCCCGAGGCCCGGCGGATCGACCCCATCGGGCTGGCCCACTACCTGGCCTTCGGGCACACGGGCCCGACGCTCACGATGTTCGAGCCCATCCGCAAGCTGGCTCCGGGCTCCGCGTGGGAGTGGCGTCGGGAAGACCGCGGGCGGTGGACCACCTCGGTCCACCGGCTCCCTACCAAGCGGCCGGAGTACGAACCCATGACGCTGAGCCAGGCCATGGCCGACTCCGTGGCCGCCCACATGATCGCCGACGTGGAGGTGGGGGTGTTCCTCTCCGGGGGGACCGACTCCACGCTGCTGGCATCCCTGGCCGCGGAGCTCAACCCGGACCTCCGAACGTTCACCCTGTCGTTCCCGGAGGAGCCGGCCATCGACGAGAGCGACCTGGCCGCGGCCAACGCCACCCTCTTGGGAACGAAGCACGAAACCATTCCGGTCCACGCTGCGGACATGCACGAGGCCGCCCGGCTGGTCATCTCGAGCCAGGGGGAGCCGTTCGGGGACGCCGCCGCCCTGCCGCTGGCGGTGCTGGCCAGGGAAGCGCGGCGGGAGATCAAGGTGGCCCTGTCCGGCGAGGGAGCCGACGAGCTGTTCGGAGGCTACAAGCGGTACCGGGTTTCCAAGTGGCTCCAGAACCCCGTGTTCAACGCCACCAGGCTGGCCACGAGGCCCTTCGCCCGGATGTACGCGGGGCGGCGCGGCGAGAAGCCGAGGGAACGGGCCACCGAGGCACTGCTATGGGGCGGCGGGGTCCAGAGCCACGCCGCGCTCCTGGTCGGCGAGCTGAACGTCCTGCCGGAGGGAGGGCCGGCATCCGAGGCCGCGATCCTGGCTCGCACGGACTGGGCAGCGGCCGAGAACGGCCACGGGGAGCGGGTCACGGCCCGGGACTTCGACCTCCACCGGTGGCTGCCCAACGTGTACATGGAGAAGACCGACCGGGCCACGATGGCCAGTGGCCTGGAGGCCAGGGTCCCGTACCTGGATCCCGCGGTGGCCGCGGTGGCCGAGCGCAGTGTCCGCCGGGACTTCGGCAAGGAAGCGCTTCGAGAAGAGCTGGAGCGAAGGGTGCCGGGGGTGAGCCTTCCCGACCAGAAGAAGGGGATGGCCGTCCCCTATGAGCCGCTCCTGGCCGGGCTGCGGGAGCATGCCCGCCGCGAGCTGCGGTCCCGAGACTCCGTCCTGTACCGGT
>DAITPV010000040.1:0-11164 GCA_036833435.1 Actinomycetota bacterium
CCGCCGACTACGTCTTCGGCCTCTCGGTGATCCTGACCCGCGTGGTGTTCTACGAAAACCTGTTCCCTCCGGGTTCCGGCCAGCAGGCCATCTTGGCCGGTGCTGCGGTCATCGCCGTCCTTGGCGGAGTGGTGATGCTCACGGCCAGGACCACGCAGAAGCGCTACGAGAGTGTGGCGGACCAATACGCACCTGAGGCGCTCCCCGGCCCTCGGGGAGCCGTGAGGCAAGCGGTTTCCCGGCTGGTGTCCGCGGACGATGCCCGGCTGGACGACCCGGGCCTGTGGGCGTCGGGAAGAGCGAGCGCGTCGTACCTCTGGGCCCACGCGATCGTAGCCATAGCTGTGCTGGCGATCCTGACCATCGGCGCTCTCGGCCCGGCTGGCCTCGGCATACGGGAACCCCTCGGATGGCAGGGCCCGTTCCAGGTGTTCGGCAAGTTCCAGTTGGGCTTGGTCCTCCTGCTCTTCCTGGTTTGCTTCCCCCTATTCGTGAGCCCGTGGCGAGACTTCGTACGAAGGTACTTCCGGTTCTTCGGTCCGGTGGTGGTGATCACGGTGGCCATCGCCATGGCTTCCGGGATGCTCGGCGGCCTGTCGGCGCTGGTGGCTCGAATCCTCGGCCAGGATGCTCCCCAGCTCGAGATCGATCTCACCTTCGCCCTGGGGACCTTCGCTCTGGCGATCATCGGCGGTGGCCTCATGGTCCTCCTGTACCTCCTGGCGAGAGGATCCAGAGAGGCCAAGTCGATCCTCGAACGGCGCGAGCCTCCGGAGAACTCGGCCCCGGCCGGAGAAGAGCCCAACGGCCTCCCGAAAGGAACGGTGCCCGGGCTGGGCAGGGCCCGGGCGTTCTCGGAGTTTGGCCGGAACCTCGATCTGATCCTCACGTTCGGCGCGGTCACCTGGGCCGTCGTGGCGGCGGTCTCTATCTTCGGGTCCGACCCCAGCACGGCGTCCCTGGCACCTTGGGTGGCGGGGCTCATCGGGACCATCCTCTTGTTGGGACCGGTCGTCCTGGGGCGCCCAAGCCTGTCTGGAGGAACGGGGGGCCGAGCGCTCCTCGCCGTACCCGCCCTGCTGGCTCTGGGGTGGCTGGGGGTTGCCTTCAGGGGCGGGGAGCCGATCGCCCTGTCGACCTTCGCCAACCTGGGCAGATGGTTGCTTGCGGTCGGAGCCACCGCGTTCCTGGGCTTCTGGATCCGAGGCTATTTCAACCCCGGCGCCCGCCGCCTGGTGGCCATCCTCTGGGACGTCCTGACGTTCTTCCCCCGGCGTTTTCATCCGCTGGCCGTCCGGCCCTACGCAGAGCGCGCGGTGCCTGAGCTGGTCGATCGGCTGGAGTTCCACCTGCCCCGGGAGCGGGTGATCCTCTCCGCCCACAGCCAGGGGACGGTCATCGCGCTTTCCGCCGTGGCACGTCTTCGCTACCTGGATGCTATGGAATACCCGCCGGGGGAGCGGCTCAAGAACGTCGCCCTGGTTACCTACGGGGCACCCCTGACCCAGCTCCACGGCAGGCTCTTCCCCGCCTACTTCTCCCCCGAGTACCTCGGAGAGCTCGCTGGGTTCCTGTTCCCGGGGCTCCTCGCCCGAGGAGGCGTCGACGTCCCGGCGGGGTGGCGGAGCTTCTATCGGCTGACGGACTACATCGGCAAGGCTGTTTGGATCGGGACCGCTCCTGGCGGACGTCGGAACGAAATGGTGCCGGACCCTGCGGAGGCACCCCTGATCAGCCCCGTACCGAGGGACGAAGTGGTGGGCGGTCCTCCTGATCCACCGCGTCCGGTGTGGGTGGGCCTATCCCGGCACTCGTTCTACAACTCCGACCCCGCACTTCAATCCTGGATCAGGAGCCTCAGGGAACTCCTGGGCTGAGAGTCCGGCCCGCCCCCGAATCGTCACGAGAATCGGCCGGACGATCGGTTTCACCCCTCTGACCCGCGGGTACAGAACGTTCCCCGGACTCGGGAAATGGGTCCGGGGGGAACAACAAACCGAGCCCGTGGTGCGCGTCGACGCGTGCCCAAAGCAAGGAGGCAACGATGCCGAAGGAAGAGCAGATCAATGAACTCCTCTATCAGGCTCTGGAGACGGAGGTCGGCGGGGTACAGATCTACGAGACGGCCGTGCAGTGCGCGGTGAACGACGACCTGAAGAAGGAGTGGGGGGAGTACCTCGAGCAGACCCGGAAGCACGTCCAGATCGTCACGGACGTCCTCGGGAAGGTTGGCCTGGACCCGAGCGTGGAGACGCCCGGCCGCCAGGTGGTCAGGAGCAAGGCAGAGTCCCTGGTCCAGTCGATGAAGATGGCCCGGTCCGAAGGTGACCCCGCCGCCGCCCAGCTGGTGGCCGCCGAGGCTGTGGTCAACGCCGAGACGAAGGACCACCAGAACTGGGAGCTAATCGGGCTCCTCGCTGAAGAGCTCAAGGGCGACACGGCCAAGATCCTGAAGGAAGCCCATGAAGAAGTGGAAGAGGAAGAGGACGAGCACCTGTACCACACCATGGGATGGGCTCGGGAGCTGTGGATCGAGTCACTTGGAATGAAGGCCGTGCTCCCCCCACCCGAGGAAGAGAAGGACGTCAAGACCGCGATCGGCCAGGCCCGAGCGGAAATGGCTCGAAAGAAGATGCTGTAGGCGATGGCTACGAACGTGCAGATCTACCAGGAGCCGGACGGGACTCGCTGGGGCGTGCGGGTGGTCGGTGAGGAGGAGACGGAACCAAAGCTCTTCGACTCACGCGATGAGGCGATCAAGGAAGGTCGGCGTCTCGCAGAGGAGCGGGGCGCCGACCTTCTGGTCCACGACGAGTCCGGCGAGACGGAGGCGAAGGACCGCCCGGCAGAAGACGAGTCCTGACCTCAGCGATCCAGCGTCCGGCGGAATCGGCCGGCCGGGGTGACACGGGCTCCGAGCTCGCGGACACGCTCCGCCAGCGGCCCGTCCGACGTGACGACGCTCAGGCTCGAGGGCTGTTCGTCTTCGGACACCATCCGGACGATCTCGTGGTCGGCGGCGTTCCGCCCTCGGCGCTGTGCGAAAGCCACCACGATCCCGTCGCGGGAGCCGGGCTGAAGGTCTCGGGGCTGGCGATCGAACACCACGGTGACGTCGTCTCGCGTTCGGCGGGCGAACGCGGCGAGTGAGTCGACGAGCCGGTGGACGGCTCGATCTGGATCGTTCCACCATCCATCAGGCTTGGACCCGATCACGTTCATGCCGTCGACCAGCCAGCGGTTCTGGGCCTGCTTGCCTCTTCGAGCCGAATCGCGTTCGCCCATCTCGCTTGAACCGTACTCCGCGGCGTAGCAGAGGTCCTCGGCACAGCTACTGGAAGCTGCTCGGCTTGGACGGGTGAGTGGGACGACGCCCAACTCAGTGATGATGCTGAAACGAGGATGCGGAGCTAGCGCGAGGCTCTAGTCGTTATCCGCGGGTGCGGCCTGGTCCTCGGTCGGAGCGTCCGAGCCTTCCGGAGCCCCCTCCTCCGTGCCGTCTTCGATCGGATCGGGCTCCCTAAAGATGCCTGCCGCCCGGTCCTCCTTCTCCTTCTTGCGCATGGCACGTCGTTCCTCGCGCGCAGCGAACTTCCTCTGTTTCTGGGCGTTCCGCTGGCGTTTCCCGAAGCTGTCCGGCATGCCCCCACTCTACGGGAAAGCGGCGTTCAGGGTCGTCTGATCGAGATGATCAGGCCGGCAGCGAGGGTGGCCAGCACGTTCTCGCCGGCGGTGAGCCCCTCGGGCACGGCCTCGGGTCCGAGCCGCCCGTCTACCGAGGAGCCATCGGCCAGTTTCAGCGCCACGTCGTGGTACGTCACGCCATGGAGGTCGAACGCCCGCGTTTGAACCACGGTGGCTTCCTGCTCGCCCAGCATCCACCTAACACTAACCGGAAGCTCCGATGCGAGCGGCGACACCAAGCCGCTTCAAGAAAGATGTATAGTGAAAGGAGTTGCGACCCGGTTATCGACGGGAGAGAAGTACTCACGGGGTCGCCTCCACCACTCAGTCCACCCGACTTGTTCCCAGCACCGGGCTTGATAACCCCGAGCGGACGTTCGCTCTCGATCTGGCTCGAGTTGGCCTCCAGCGGTACAGGGCACTCACAGAACAGGAGAGCGCATATGGAACACCTTCGAGTTGCTACGTACGCGATCAACAAGGGCACGTTCCGCGAGGTAGCGGACCTGGCTCACGATGGCATGCTCCGGACCTTGCAGGAGAAGCCCGGCTTCATCCGGTACGGCGTTGCCGACATCGGCGACAAGAGCTGCATGTCGATCAGTCTCTGGGAGACCCACGAGCAGGCCGAGGCCTCGGTGCCTACGATCGCCACTTGGGTCAAGGAGAACCTCGCCGACAGGGTCGAGCTTCGAACGAACCAGGTCGGAGACCTCGCCTTCTTCGAGGGCGTGCGCACCACCGTCTGATCGGTTCCAGTCGCGCACCAAGCGCGAGGCCTGTCGAAGAGAGCCCACCGTCGTGGGCTCTCTTCTTTTTCCCACCTCGTTCCGAGTAGGCTCGGGGCATGCCTCGACCGACGAACGCAAGGGCCCTCCTTGGAGTGCTCGCTGTCGGTCTGGCGATCACCGCTAGTGGCTGCATCAACCGCAAGGAGGGGTCGGGGGTGGAGGCGTCGGAGACGAGGGAGTTCGGCCCCTTCAACAAGATCTCTCTCAGCGGAGAGGCGGCGGTGGAGGTCACCATCGGGGACCCGCAGAGCGTCGTGGTTCGCACCGACGACAATCTCTTGCAGGACGTGGAGACGGAGGTCAGCGACGACACGTTGGAGGTCTCCGAGCCCTCTCTGGTTGACCTGGACCCCAGGGCCGGGATGGTGGTCGAGGTCACCGTCCCTGAGCTGGAGGAGGTCGAGGTGAGCGGATCCGGCGACCTCAGAGTGACCGGCATCGAGGCGGAGTCTTTCCGCGCGGAGGTCAGCGGCGCCGGGAACGTCGTGGCGACTGGCGAAGTCGAGCGAGTGGAGGCGGAGGTCTCGGGAGCCGGCGATGTCCAGCTCGCCGAGCTCATCGCGCAAGACGCAACCGCCGATGTGTCCGGAGCTGGGGACATCCGAGTCCATGCCACCGAGTCGCTCCAGGCGGACGTGAGCGGCGCTGGCGACATCGTGTACTCGGGGGATCCAGCAGACGTGGAGACGGACGTTAGCGGATCGGGCGAGATACAGGCCGCGTAAGGCCTAACCCTGGAGGGTTCGCCGGCGCTGCAGCCATCGGGCGATGTCCGAAGGGGTGATGATCCCCACGACCTCACCCCGCCGAACTACCAAACACCTCCCTGAGCCCCCACCCTGCAGCTTGGCCATCACTTGGTCCATTCGGTCGCCGACGTCCACGGTGCACTGGTCGGCCAGCGGTTCCATGGCGTCCTTGACGGTTCGAACCGGCCACTCGTCCTGAGGGAGCTTCTTGACTCCCCGAAGGGTGAGTAGCCCGATGGTCCGCCCGTCCTCGTCCACCGGGAACGCGCCGTGGTCGTACCTCATGAAGTACCGATCCACCGCATCCTGGATCGAAAGCGGCGAGGGGATGGTGACCAGGCCCGGTGACATGAGTTCCTCGGCTTCCACGTCCTGGAGGAACCGGCGAACCTGGAGCTCCTCGTAGGAAGACCTGGCCGCCTGGGCAAGGAACCAACCGATCGCGGCCATCCAGATCGCGCTGATCAGGACACCCTGGATGAGGAAGAACACTCCCAAACCAACGAGGAGGTACCCGACAACCTGTCCAGAGATGCTGGCGACCCGGGTGGCACGAGAGAGATTCCCCGTCACTCGCCACACGATCGAGCGAAGCACACGGCCTCCGTCCAGTGGGAAGCCGGGCAGCATGTTGAACACGCCAAGAGCGAGGTTAACCAGACCCAAGTACCTCAGCGCTCCAGCGAAGGGCCGAGCAAATAGATCCCGACCCCAGAACCCCAGGGCCAGAAGGAGTCCTCCCAGTAGGAGGCTGGTGATCGGGCCCACGACGCTGATCACCAGCTCGTCCTTGGGACCCCGGGATTCAACCTTCGCGTGGGTGGCACCCCCGAACAGGAACAGCGTGATCCCTCGGACCGGGATCCCTCGCCGCTTGGCCGTGATGGCGTGAGCCATCTCATGTGCCAGGACCGAGCCGAAGAAGAGGAGTGCCGAGATGACGGCCAGGAGGACGGCACCGGGGCGAGCCAACCGGTCGAAGGCCCTGGTGAACTGGAGATACAGGCTGTAGGTGATGAGAAGGGCGACGATCACCCACGAGGTGTCGATGCGGATCTCGACCCCGGCGATCCGCCCTAAACGCCAGGAATTGCCGAACATGACCCCAAGGCTACTGAAGAGCGGAGAGGAAAAGAAAAGAGAAACGCCCAACTAGTGGGCATTTGTCACCGCCCGCAGGGCTGGCACCACCCTGCGGGCGACATCAATTCGTAGGATCCAGTGGAGAGCCTAGGCCCGCCAGGGGGCCCCGCCGGCGATTAGCAGCGCCAGCAGCGAACCCATGGCCGCCGCGACCCGCATCAACGTGTTGCGCAACTCTGACACCTCCCTTCAATCTCTCTGCCGGACAGCCGGGGGGCATATGCCCGACTCCTGCTCAAAATCTGTGGGGATTATGGGGGAGGGCCAGAAGGCCCAGCAAGGGGAGTTTGCGCCTACAGCAGAAGGCGTAGGGGCCACCAGTGGAGGCCTGGGGGCCATGAGCACGCTACGCACTCTCAGCGGTCCGCGCAAACTCTTGACGCCCTGAGTCGAGGGCCTATTCTTGGATTTGTCTTTCTCATGGCTGAAGCCGCCGCCACCCAGAGTGAAATCGCCCCTCGAACTTGGTGGGCTAGTTTGGTTTCCTCGGTGCGCGGATTGGAGGCCGCCACCGTGGCCCTCACGCTGGTTCTCTTGGCAGTCTTGCTGGTCGACGGTGGGGCGTCTCAGTTCGGGACCGCCGAGGAGGCCCTCAGCGTCCTCTTCTGGGTGGTGATCATCGCGGTCGTTGAGCTACTGCCTGTACCAGCTTGGCGATCAATGCAGGTGGGAACTGGCTTTCCCCTGTTTACCGCAGCGGCGTTCATCTACCCACCTGCAATCGCCGGTCTTATCGCGTTCCTCGGGTCGTCGGATCCGCGGGAGCTCAAGGGCCAAGTGCGCCCTCTTCGAGCCCTTTTCAATCGTTCTCAGCTTGCTCTTGCCCTTATGGCTTCGTCGTGGACCTTCCATGCTCTTGGTGGTACCACGACGGAATGGTCACGCTCGCTGATTCTCGCGGCGCCTTTATCCGTCCTCGTCTTTCACTTGATCAACACAGCGTTTGTTTCCATGGCCGTTTCAATGACCTACGAGATCCCGGTAGCCAAAGTCCTTCGGAAGATGCGGATAGGGAACCCTCTCGAGTTCCTGATTTCGTACCTAGGGCTCGGTCTTTTGGGTGTCACCCTTGCGCGCCTCTACTTCGATGTTGGGTGGTGGGCCGTGGCGGCCTTTGTCATGCCGCTACTTCTCGCCAGACAGATGTTCTTCCGGACTCGAATGCTGGAGGAAGCGACCAAGGAGCTCAAGGATCGCGAGACCGTGCTACGGGCGTTGTCCAACCGTATGGCCGAGGAGCGCCACGACGAGCGGACGCAGATCGCCGGCTACCTCCATGACGACCTGGCTCAGGTGCTGTACCGGATGTCGCTTCACATCGACATCTCCGAGAAACAGATCGAGATGGGGAAGGGCGTTGAAGCGGTCGAGGAGATCGAGGCCATCCGCGTGTCTCGAGACCGGGCCATGGAGCTGATCCGTGCCTTGATCCGAGACCTGCATCGTTCGCCCATGGGTCGCAAGGGCCTGATCGACGCGTTGAACTCCTACGCCCAGGAGGTTCAGAGAGACACTCGTATCACGATGCGGACCAGCCTCGCGGAGGTGGATATCCCGCCGCCGGTTCAGCTCCTCTGCTACCACGTGGCCCGCGAGGCGGTGATGAACGCGGTGAAGCATGCTGAGCCCTCCGCAATCACCATCACGCTGGAGCGCACCCACGAGGGGGCCCGACTCACGATCGCCGATGACGGGAAGGGCTTCGACGTGGAAGAAGGCTCACCCGAGGGGCACTTCGGCCTGACGATGATGAAGGAGCGGGCTCAGGTCTCCGGAGGGGAGTTCCGCATCGAGAGCAAGCCCGGGGAAGGGTCGAAAGTCATCGCGGACTTCCCGACATCGTGGATGGTCGAAGAGAACGGCGAGGCCGAATCTCTCGTCGAGACGGGCGCTCGGGACTAGCCATCATCGCGGCGGCCAGGAACACTGCCGCACCCACGTACATCAGGATGTCTCCCACGCTCACCACCGTGTTGAACGGTGATCGGACGGCGATCACGTCGGCCAGCGGCTGGATGATGTCCTCGTCGGTGGCCAGGTGATGCTTCTCCCCCCGCTCCTTGGGGATGTCCTCCAGCGACCCGCCCACGGCTTGGATGGCCGTTCCTGAGACCGGCATGCCCTGGTTGGCAACGATGGGGGCCAGGTTGAGGACCAGGCCCACGAGTACCACGAGGAAGCCTCGGAGCCGCCAGTTCACCGCCAGCACCACGATGAGCACCGCGTAGGAGATCAGCAGGGCAACGAAGGGCAGTGACTCTCCCACTCCGCCCTCAGGGCTGGGGATGGGGACGCCCTGAAGGACCAGGGCCGCCGGCAGCGCCGGCCACCACTTGATCCGGACCAGTCCCAGGTTCCGGAGGGCTCCTCCGAAACCCCAACCGACCAGCAAGCCCATCCCTAGGATGGCCCCGACGAGCAGCATCCGACCATCCTAGAGAAAGGGGAAGCCGGGTCTCGTGCTACGCTGAGGTGCCCGCACGCTGACGCTCAAAGGAGAGCAGGTTGGAAGGGATCATCAACCCGCTGGCCGTGCGGGAACCCTATCGGTGCCGGATCTGTGGCAACGAATGGGTGGGATACGACCTGGACGAAGAGACTCAGGTTCAGTGCCCCCGGTGCCAGAGCTCGGACGTGGCACCCCTCCGCGGCTAGCCGCACTCTCCGTCGGCTTCACACCGCTTCCCGTGGACAGCTCCTCTGACCTGACGTGGCAGCCCTCCCTGTTCGGTCTTGGGGACCAACCGTCCATCGAGCGATCATTCGCCAGGCTCACCAGAGTCGACCTCGGCCGTGGCTCATGGGTTGACCACATACCCGGCTGGGTCTCGGGCGCCGACGCGTTGTTCGAGCGGGTGCTCGGCGGCCGGGAGTGGGAGCAGCGGTCCCGGAAGATGTACGACCAGAAGGTCCGGGAGCCCCGGCTTACCGCTCCCTGGAGCCTGGCTTCCGGCGAGCCGCTGGAACCGCCGGTGCTCGAGGAGATCCGGGTGGTTTTGTCGGAGCGCTATGAGCGGGAGTTCGACTCCGTAGGGTTCAACCTCTACCGAGATGGGCGAGACAGTGTCGCGTGGCACGGTGATCGCATCCCCGAGGAGATCGTCGATCCCATCGTGGCTCTGGTGTCCTTAGGCGAGCCGCGGCGGTTCCTGCTGCGTCCCAAGGGAGGCAACACATCGCGCGTGTTCATGCTCGGGCACGGTGACCTGCTGGTCACCGGGGGACGGACCCAGCGCGACTGGGACCACAGCGTCCCAAAGGCGGCCCAAGCCGGGCCGCGGATCAGCCTGGCCTACCGCCACCGATAGGAGGCCGGCCCCGACTACGCCGCGTTGATGAGAACGACAAGATTCGACCCGGGCCGGACTAGTCCGAACGGGCCATTTTTCCGGCCCACCCCCATTTCTCCCTTTACTGTTCAGTAGCTTCCTGGCTAGGATTCCCTCGCAGGTCACCTGGGTTTGCCCGCTGGGCGCCCACCCACGCCCGGTGCCGAGGACGGTGCCGGTTCGCAAGCCGGCCGAGGGGTCGGCCGCGCTTCGCACCTCCCCGTTCCTGCACTGAGTGGGAGTCGGTCACGAGGAGGTGCCGAATGCGCCCAGTGTCTCGGTCGCGCCGCAGCGGCGCGATCATCGCTCTATCCCTTCTGGTCCTGGCGGCGGCATGCGTGGAGGAGCGAAACGCTCCGGCCGCTCAGGGAACCGCGGAGGAGGGGGTGGTCAAGATCGGGCTGGTGGCCCCGTTCTCCGGAACGGCGGCATCCATCGGCCGGAACATGCGTGAGGGGGTTACCATCGCCGTCGAAGAGATCAACGGCGGCGGCGGGGTCCTGGGCAAGCAGATCGAGGTGGTGGCCAGGGACAACGAATTCGACCCCGCCAAGACCAGCCAGATCGCCAGGGAGTTGATCGATCAGGAAGGCGTGTCCGTGATCATCGGGCCGCCGGGAACCACGTCATACCTGGCCATCGACGACCTGGTGCGCCAAGAGGAGATGCTCACCCTCCCGATCGTCACCGGGCCTCAGCTCGAGGAGAACGTCAACCCGTACACGTTCCGGGTGATGATCCCCGACGACGTCCAGGTCGATGTGCTCGTGGAGTACGCGGCGGCCCAGGGGCTGGACCGGGTGGCCATCATCGCTGAGGACAACGAGACGGGACGGGCCATCGCCGACCTGGCAACCGCGGCCATGGAGGCCCAGGGGAACCGGCCGGTGGTCACGGAGTTCTTCTCCGAGGACGAGCTGGACCTCAGCCCGGTGGTCCTCCAGGCCCAGCAGGCGAACGCGGACGGGATCATCGTTGGCTCACACATCGGGCCGTACGCGGCTCGGGTGGTCAACGCCGCCGACTCCCTGGGCTATGGCCCCCAGATCCTGGGGCTGGCCGGCCTGACCTCCTACACCTTCGCCGACCTGGCCCGTGACGCCGCGGTGGGGACGGTGTTCGTGGGTCCGCCGATCCCTTCGACGGTCGGTGAGGAGTTGTCCCCGACCGCCCAGCAGTTCTACGACACGTACGTGGACAAGTACTTCGCGGACGGGACGGAGTCGGAGACCGGCGCGGACAAGGTCATCGGTGCCGCGTACCTCACCTACGACGGCGTGAACATGTGGGCCGCCGCGGCTGAGGAGGCCGGGTCCACCGACTCGGTGGCCGTGGCCGAGGTGTTCAACTCCGGGTTCCAGTTCGGGCCGGAGGGGTCTTCCGGGGACATCACCTGGACGTACGACGCGGAAGACCACGAGGGGTTCCACCAGAGCGAGACGTGGTTCTACGAGTGGGCCCGGGTGGG
>DAITPV010000041.1:0-11114 GCA_036833435.1 Actinomycetota bacterium
ATCGGCTGGCCGTCGGTGAAGCAGGTGGTCGGTCGCCTGTGTGGCGTTCAGGCTCAGGTGGCGTCTTCGGCTGAGCTCGCGGTTCGGGTCCGGCGCGAGACGTCGCGCGCGGGCGAGGTTGCCCGCGCCCTGTCCCAGGGGCGACTGATCAAGACCTGGGCCATGCGGGGTGCCCTCCACCTGCTGACTCCCGAGGAAGCCGGTGCATTTCTCTCACCGATCGCGGCAGGGCGCTACTGGGAGCGGCCGAGCTGGCAGCGGTACTTCGGCATGAGCCCCCAACACATGGAGACTCTGCGTGGCGCGGTCCGCGATGCATTGACCGGGAACGTCCTCACCCGGGAGGAGCTGATCGCAGCGGTCACGGCACGCCGGGGCCTGAAGCATGCCGGCGAGGGGCTTCGATCGGGCTGGGGCACACTCCTCAAGCCGCTGGCGTGGCAAGGAGAGCTCTGTTTCGGCCCCAGCCAGGGCAACCGCGTGACCTTCATGCGCCCGGACGAAGCGAGCTCCCAGTGGGCCGGGCTTCCCGAGCCGGAGGAAGCGGGCCCGGCCGCCGTGTCCGCGTACCTCCGAGCATACGGGCCGGCCACCGCGGATGCCTTCGGGAACTGGATGTCCGGGGGGTGGTTCCCCAAACGCCCGCTCAGGGCGTGGCTCTCGGCCCTCGGTGACCGGGTCACCGAGGTCGAGGTGGAGGGCCGGCCGGCGCACATCTTGTCGGCCGATGTCGATGAGCTGGCCTCGGTGCGGCCCTCGAAAGCGGTGCGGCTGCTGCCGGGCTTCGACCAGTTCGTGCTCGGGCCCGGCACCGCGGACGGCCACGTGACTCCCAAGGCCCGGAGAGCCGCGGTGAGCAAGCAGAGCGGCTGGATCGCTCCGGTCGTGGTGGTGGGGGGTGTGGTGAAGGGCACCTGGACGCTGGATGACCAGCGGGTGGCCATCGACTGGTTCAAGGAAGCCGGGAGGGTTCCCCGGAAGGCGCTGGACGCCGAGGTCGCCCGGCTCTCCTCGATCCTCGATCGAGACCTCCGCGCGACGATCGTCTGATACAAAGGCGAACATGTCCCGCGTCCTGATCCTGGGCGGCGGCTTCGGTGGCGTGTCGACGGCTCACTTCCTTCACCTGATCGCCCCCGAGCACGAGGTGATCCTGGTGGCTCGAGACCCCCACTTCATGATGGGGTTCCGCAAGAACGCCGCGGTCGTCGGCACGGAGTCGATGGACACGGCACGCCGCCCGCTGGCATCGCTGCAGGGGGTTCGGTTCGTGGAGGGGACCATCACTCGGGTCGACCCAGCTGCCCGGGCCGCGGAGGTCGATGGCCGAACCCTCGAGGCCGACGCGCTCGTCGTGGGATTGGGTGCGGAGGTGGTGCCCGGCGCCATCCCCGGACTCGCCGAGCACGGCCACAACGTCTACGACTCCGCGGAGGTCCCCGCCGCGGCCGAGGCCCTCGCGTCGATGCGGGAAGGCCGGGTGGCGGTGGGGATCTTCGGCGCGCCCTACACGTGCCCGCCGGCGCCGTACGAGCTCACCCTGCTGGCAAGCGAGGCTGCAGCGGCTCGGGGGGCCCGCCTTGAGTTCGCCGCGTTCACCCCTCAACCGATGTCTCTTCCCGTTCTCGGCCGTGCCGGGTGCGAGGTGATCGAGGGGCTTCTGGGCCTGAGGGGGATCGGGTTCACCGCCAACGCGAAGACCGACCGCGTCGAAGACGAGCGCGTGGTGTTCCAGGACGGTGGAGAGATGCCGTTCGACCTGCTGCTCGCCGTCCCGCCGCACCGCTGCCCACAGGTTCTGGTGGAGGCGAGGCTGGCCGAGCAAGGTGGCTGGGTGCGCATCGATCCCCGGACGTTGGAGACGGGGGTCGATGGCGTGTGGGCCGTGGGCGACTGCACCGCGGTCCCGCTGGCGACGGGACAGCCGATGCCCAAGGCCGGCGTGCTGGCGGAACGAGAGGGGCGGGTGGTGGCCGAGCGGATCGTCGCTCGGTTCAACGGGATCGAGCCGGAAGCAACGTTCGGCGGCGAGGGGGCCTGCTATCTCGAGGTCGGCGGGGGAGAGGCCATGATGGTGCAGGGGCGATTCCTCGCAGAGCCGGCGCCGGAGGTCCAGCTCACCCCGGCGTCGCCCCGGTACCTGAAGGAGAAGACCACCTATGAACGGCAGAGACTGGACGAATGGTTCGGTCCGGCATGAGGAGCCCTGCGTTCCTGTTCGATCTGGACGGAACCCTGGTCGACAGCGTCTACGAGCACGTCCTGGCCTGGCAGGAGGCTCTGGACGAGCTGGGCATCGAGGTCTCCGTGTGGAGGATCCACCGCAAGATCGGGATGAGCGGCGGGCTGTTCTCCCACGCCCTGGCCCGCGAGACGGGCCGGGATCTCACCCCCGACGAGGCTGAGCATTTGGGGAAGCTCCATGCGCAGGCCTACGCGCGGCGAGCGGATCAGGTTCACGTCCTCCCCGGTGCCCGCGAGCTCCTCGCGTACCTCTCGAAGGTCCAGGTGCTCTGGGCCATCGCCACCAGCGGACGGATGGAGAGCGCGGGCCCGGTGCTTCGGCTCCTGGATGTGCCCGAGGGGATCCCGGTAGTGACTCGGGACCAGGTGACGTTCGCGAAGCCCGATCCGGACCTGTTCCTGGCCGCAGCGGAGCGGCTGGGGGTGGACATCAGCGAGTCGGTGGTGGTGGGGGACAGCGTGTGGGACCTGCTGGCCGCTCGGCGAGCCCGGGCCCTGGGAGTGGGGCTCCTCTCGGGAGGCTACGGGAGGGAGGAGCTCGAGCGAGCCGGCGCGTACCGCGTGTACGCGGACCCAGCGGACCTGCTGCTCCATCTGGATGAGGTTGGCGTTCGCGTGCAGCCCGGCGGTCAGCGGCGGGCGGGCGACCGATGAGACGGGTGCGCCTGGGGAAGACGGACCTGAATGTGTCGGTCATCTCCTTCGGGACGTGGGCCTTCGGCGGGGAATGGGGCCGGTTCGATCCGGAAGAGGCCACGTCCAGCATCCATCGGGCCCTCGACCTGGGCATCAACTTCTTCGATACGGCGCAGGCCTACGGCTTCGGGGTCTCGGAGCGCCTCCTCGGAGAGGCGCTGGGGCCGCAACGGTCCGACGTGGTCATCGCTTCGAAGGGTGGTCTCCGTCCCGAGGGCCATCGTTTCCCCCGAGATGCCAGCCCGTCGTGGCTCCGCGAAGGAGTGGAGTCGAGCCTCACGAACCTGGGCGTCGAGGCCATCGACCTGTACCAGGTCCACTGGCCCGACCCGAACACGCCGGCTGACCAGACCGGCGAGGCCCTCCAGGCGCTCGTCGACGAGGGAAAGATCCGCCACGTCGGCGTGTCCAACTTCGACGCCGGACAGATGGAGGAGCTCGGCCGTCACCGTCCGGTGGAGACCCTTCAGCCCGCGTATCACATGTTCCGCCGGGAGATCGAAGTGGAGGTCCTTCCGTACACCGCCGATCACGACATCGGCGTGTTGATCTACGGGCCGCTGGCGCACGGGCTCCTGACCGGCCGGATGGACCCCGAGACGTCGTTCCCATCGGACGACTGGCGCAGCGACAGCAAGGACTTCTCCGGAGAGACCTTCCGCCGCAACCTGGAGTTGGTGGAGGACCTGAAGGCGTTCTGTGAGGCGCGCGGCCTGAGCCTCCCCGAGCTGGCGGTGGCCTGGACGCTGGCCCATCCGGCCGTCCACGTGGCCATCGTGGGGGCCCGCCGCCCCGCTCAGCTCGACGGGACCGTTGGCGCGGGGGATCTCGAGCTCTCGGATGAGGACATGAAGGAGATCGACCGCATCCTGGCCCCGGCGGCCCCGGTGACTGGGCCCAACCCCGAAGGCATCTGAAGCTACTTCTTCTTCCGCTTCTCGTTCTCCGCGATCCGCGCCTTCACCAGCTTGGTGACCAGCCGGGCGGGGAGCGGTCGGTCCGGCGTGAAGTGGATCCCTCCCTTGGTCACCTCGTACCCCTTCAGGTCGGCGGCGTGGGCCTGCATCACGGTGGGGCTCATCACGTAGAAGCTGCAGTGGTTCTCGAACGCCGCGAAGCTCACCAGCATCCCCTGGTGCTTGTAGGCCGGGATCTGGTAGCTGATCCCCTCGGTGGCCTGGGGCGCGGCCGACTTGATGGTCTTCCGAAGCTTCTCGAGGCTCGCCTGTGCATCGTTCGGGACCGCCGCGAGGTACTCGTCGACGCTTCCCGCGGCCGATCGCTTCGGGGCCATGTTCCCCCTTCTCAGCCTCCTCGGAGCGAGAAGTGCATGTAGTCCTTCCCGCCGCTCCAGTTGCCTCCCCACTCCCACCCGATCGCCGCGAACGAGCGCACCACCACGTCCCCGTCATGGATCATCCCGGTCAGCTGCACGCTCCGGTCGAGGTATGGGATGGCCATCCGGTTCCTGACGAACCCGTCCGCGGTGACGAAGGGATTCTGGACCGGGTTGATGTCGATGGCCATCCCGTAGGAGTGCTGCGAGAAGTCATCTCCCGGTCCCAGCGGGGTGATCACCGGCCGGCAATTGAAGGAGGCGGTCACGCTCCGGGGGCTGGAGATGCGCGGCTCGAACTCCTCGGGGATGAACTCCTTGGTGAGGGCCATCCGCTTGATCGGGAACCGGGCCTCGTACAGCCGGCCGAACACCCACAAGACGTCTTCGGCCACATCCTGGTGGACGACCATCGGGCCGCGCTGTACCCGACCGTGGAAGTCCCAGTGGTTGAAGCGCAGGAGCGCGAGGTCGGTCAGGGGGACCGGGCAACCGGGCTTCCACGTCGTTCCCCGCATCTCGGCGCTCAAGGAGGCGGGGAGCGAACGGACCCGGCCGGCGTACCGGGTGCGGGCGGCGTCGGCCTCGACGGCCGCCGGGACGGTCGGGGACGTCTGAGGCTCGGCGGCAACGGGCGAGACCGCCTCCGTTCGGACCTCCCCGGTTGGTGAAGCCGCGCAGGCGACCGCCAGGAGCAGCACGACGGTCACCGCCGGGCCGAGCCCGGCCCGATGTCGATTGCCCATCTCACCCAGCGTAACGCCGTCGGGCCTTGAGGCGGCGCGGTCACGGACCGTGACCTGGATAGGCGGATCGGGGGACGGCCGGACGGGAGCTTGCTTTGTGACAGATGGCTGCCAGGCATGGCCCGAAGTAGCCATCCTCAAGATGACCACTCGAAACGTCGTGTCCGCCTCAACCGGATGCGTGCGTGAGCCGACCACAGAAGTACACATGTCTTCACAACAGCGCACCCGAGCGATGTCCTATCCGTCCCCCCACCCTTCCGGGGTGGGGTGGCGGTTATGACCTGGGGATCCTCAGCACCACTTCCGCTTTCCTTTCCGTTCCCTCATCGGTGGCCCCGCTGGATGTCCGATGTGGGCAAGTCCCTCCTTGTGGGTGGGGCCTACTACGTCGCCGCGGTCCTGAGCCTCGAGGTGGCGCTGGTCGGCAACCAGGTCACGCCGGTGTGGCCCTCGACCGGCATCGCGTTGGTCGGGCTGATCCTGTTCGGACGGCGGGTGTGGCCGGGGATCGCCGTTGCCGCGTTCCTGGTCAACCTGCCACTCGGACCGTCGCCGGCGGCCGCCGCACTCATCGCGATCGGGAACACCCTGGCCCCCCTGGTGGCCACGTACCTGCTGGAACGGGTCGACTTCCGGCCTCAGCTTGACCGGCTTCGGGACGTCCTGGCCATCGTGTTCCTCGGAGCGCTGGGCGGCATGCTGGTGAGCGCGGTCTGGGGAACCGTCACCCTGCTGGCGTTCGGCGCGATCGGGGCCGGCCACGCGTTGTCCACCTGGTCCGTGTGGTGGACCGGAGACGCAATGGGGGTGCTCCTGGTCGCGCCGTTCCTGCTCAGCATGCGCCGGCCGAACCTGCGCGCGCACGTGTCCGGGCGTCGCGTCGTGGAAGCCGGAGCACTGGTGGTCGGGGCGGGCGTCGCCTCGTACATGGTCTTCCGGTACGGGGTCGGGCTGCCGTTCCTGACGCTGCCCTTCCTCGGCTGGGCGGCGTGGCGATTCCAGCACCGGGCCGCGGCGCCGGTGGCTCTCCTGGTGTCCGGGATCGCCGTGTGGGCCGCGGTTGGGGGCACGGGACCGTTCCCCCACGGCACGCTCCTCGACCGGATGCTCATCCTTCAGCTGTTCAACTCAACGGTTGCGCTGTCGGCTCTGGTCCTTTCCACACTGGTCACCGAGCGGAACAACGCGCTCGAGTCGATGGGAGCGGCGGCCGGTGAGCTCGAGGACCGGGTTCGTGACCGGACCAGGCAGCTGCTGACCGCCAACGAGCTCCTCGAGCGGGAGGCCGGGGAACGCGATCGGATCCAGGCCGAGCTCAGGCTCACCGCAGCGCAGCTCGCCGACGCCCAGCAGATGACGGGCATCGGGAGCTGGGAGTGGGACATCCCGGGGGACACCGTTACGTGGTCCAAGGAGATGTATCGGCTTTGGGGGATCGAACCGAGCGCCTCGGCCGCGACCTACGAGAAGTACCTGGAGAGTGTGCATCCGGACGATCGGCAGGCCGTCAACGATACCGTTCAGGGGGCCTACGCAGACCACCAGCCGTACTCGGTGCTCCACCGGGTCGTCCGTCCCGACGGGACCGAGCGCTGGATCCTCGGACGGGGCCGGGTGACCACGGATGCCGAAGGGAACCCAGTCAAGTTCGCCGGCACGGCCGAGGACATCACCGAACGGAAGGTGGCCGAGGACCTCGTGGCAGACAGCGAGCGGGAGCTCCGAGCGTACATCGACAACCTCAGCACGTTCACCGCCAAGATCGCGCTGGACGGCTCGATCCTGCTGGCCGGCAGGGCCGCGGAGATCGCCTCCGGTCTTTCGAACGAGGAGTTCATGCGGACCCCGTTCCTGGAGGGGCCGTGGTTCGCGTTCGATCCGGAAGTCCAGGCGCGGGTCAAGGATGCGTTCCGCCGAGCCACATCGGGGGAGTGGGTGAGCTACGACGAGCGCCTCTTCGTGCTGGGGCAGGTCATGACCATCAGCTTCAGCCTGGTCCCGGTTCAGAACGAGCTCGGCGAGGTGACGTCCATCATCGCCGAAGGGCGCGACATCACCGCCCTGAAGGACGCCGAGATGAAGTTCCAGGGTCTCCTGGAGGCCGCACCGGAGGCGTTCATCGGCATGAACGCCGAGGGGCTGATCACCGACTGGAGCAACCAGGCGGAGGTGGTCTTCGACTGGCCGAGGTCCGAGGCGATCGGTCGTTTGCTGGCCGAGACCATCATCCCGCCGCGGTATCGAGAGCGGCACCGCCGTGGCCTCGAGCGGTTCCTGGAAACGGGTGACGGACCGGTCCTCAACCAACGGCTGGAGCTCAGCGCACTCCGGCGAAACGGCGAGGAATTCCCCGTCGAGATGACCATCTGGGCGCAATCCATCGGCGGAGAGATGCAGTTCAACGCGCTGGTCCACGACATCACCGAGCGGAAGCGGGCCGAAGCCGATGTCCAGCTCTTGGCCGCCATCGTCCAGTCGTCCGACGACGCCATCATCAGCAAGGACATCGAGGGGACCATCCTGAGCTGGAACGGCGGAGCCGAACGGTTGTACGGCTTCACCCAGGAAGAGGCAGTGGGCCAGTCGATCGCCATCCTCGAGGATCCCAGCCGGCTGGGTGAGGCTTCCAGCATCCTCGACCGGGTCAGGCGTGGCCAGGCGGTTCAGCACTTCGACACCGTGCGGCGCCGGAAGGACGGCAACCTCATCGACGTGTCGCTGTCCGTCTCCCCCCAGCGCGACGGTGCGGGGAACATCACCGGAGCTTCATCGATCACCCGAGACATCACGTACCGCGTGCGGGCCGAGGAAGCCTTGCGGCAGGCCGAAGAGCGGTTCCGGAAGGCATTCGACAACGCCCCGATCGGCATGGCCCTCATGAGCGCGGACAAGCGGCTCCTCCAGGTGAACCAGGCCCTGTGCCACGTCCTGGGGCGCCGGGAGGGCGACCTGCTGGGATCCACGCTCGACTCGGTGACGCACCCGGATGACCGGGCCACCGGTGAACAGGTCCTCAACGCCATGCTGGCCGGGGGGGGCTCCACGCACCGGGGAGAGCAGCGATGCCTCCACCTCGACGGCCGGGTGGTGTGGGCCCTGATGAGCGTGTCCCTGCTCACCGATTCTGAAGGCAGCCCCCTGTACTTCATCACCCAGATCGAGGACATCACGGCCGCCAAGGAGGCCGAGGAACGGCTGACCCACCAGGCGCTCCACGACCCGCTCACGGGCCTGCCCAACCGGAAGCTGTTCCTGGATCGTCTCCGCCAGGCGCTGGCTCGGGCGGACCGCCGGTCCTCATGGGTGGCCGTCCTGTTCCTCGACCTGGACCAGTTCAAGGTGGTCAACGACAGCCTGGGTCACGAGGTCGGCGACCGGGCCCTGGTGGTGGTGGCCCAGCGGATCCGAAGCACGCTGCGCCAGGAGGACACCGCCGGCCGGTTCGGGGGCGACGAGTTCGTGGTGATGTGCGAGGACTTGGAGGACGGAGACGAGGCCGTGGAGATCGCCGGGCGGCTGGCCGAGGCCATCGCCCCACCCTTCACCATCGGGGGACGGGAGATCCAGGTGACCGCCAGCGTGGGGATCGCGCTGGCCTCGGGGACCAGCTCCAGCCCCGACGAGATCCTCCGGGACGCCGACGCCGCGATGTACCGGGCCAAGGACCGCGGGCGGGACCGCTACGAGATGTTCGACGACACCATGCGCCTGCGGGTGATGAAGCGTCTGGAGATGGAGACCGGGCTCCGACAGGCTCTCGATGAGGACCAGCTCCGGCTGGTGTACCAGCCGCAGATCAGCCTGGATACCGGAAAGATCGTCGGGTTCGAGGTCCTGGCGCGATGGGACCATCCGGAACGCGGGCTGGTCATGCCCTCGGAGTTCATCCCGGTGGCCGAGGACTCCGGTCTCATCGTGCCCATCGGTGCGTGGGTGCTGGAGGCCGCCTGCCGGACGGTCGGCTCGTGGCCGAACGGCGAGTCCGGGCCGAAACCCACACTGGCGGTGAACCTCTCCCCGCGCCAGCTCTCGCATCCCGGCTTGGTCGACGCGGTCACCCGAGGGCTCGACGAGGCCGGGGTGGATCCGGCGAACCTGTGCCTCGAGATCACCGAGACGGCCCTGATGGTGGCCTCACAGTCGACCCTCCAGGCAGTGAAGAACCTGAGGGACCTGGGGGTGCACATCGCCATCGACGACTTCGGCACGGGCTATTCCTCGCTCACGTACCTGGACCGGTTCCACCCGGACATCCTGAAGCTTGACCAGTTCTTCATCGACCGGCTCGGCCGGGACCAGGAGAGCTCAGCCATCGTGGAAGCGGTGATCGGCCTGGCCCACAACCTGGGCCTGGTGGCCATCGCCGAAGGCGTCGAGACCCAGGAGCAGCTCCATCGGCTCCAGGACCTCGAGTGCGACCAGGCCCAGGGATACCTCTTCGCCCGGCCCCAGCCCGCGGCTGAGGCGCGGCAGCTTCTGGTGGACAGCCGGCCCTCCACCGTCATCGACCTGGAGTAGCGGTCCGTTCGGGGGGGTGTGCCCGTGCCCCCCGACCGGTCAGGGGATACCCTTTGATCGCGATGAAGCTCAGCGCG
The DNA here is from genome assembly GCA_036833435.1 of Actinomycetota bacterium. Taxonomy (GTDB): domain Bacteria; phylum Actinomycetota; class UBA4738; order UBA4738; family CALAEC01; genus DAITPV01. Next base: position 9,621 of record DAITPV010000041.1, read on the forward strand.
CGCAACCAGCTCAAGGGGACGGTCCGGTCGGTGACGCTGGGCGCGGTGATGTCCGAGGTCACCGTGGATGTGGGGGGCCAGGAAGTCACCGCGGCGATCACCCGCGGCTCCGTGGAGCGCCTGGGGATCCGGGAGGGCGCCGAGGTGACCGTGGTCATCAAGGCGACCGACGTCATGCTTGCCATCTAGTAGGCGTCGCCGTGATCACCGACGTTCCCTCCTTCCTCCGGTACTACGAGGGGATCCATCGCCGCACGGTCCGGGACGTGGGAGCCCTGCCGGAATCCGCCGAACGATGGAAGCCTCCCGTCCGCGACGCTGGGGAGGCTTCGTGGGGTGTTCCGGAGATCGTTCGTCACATCGCGGAAGCTCGGGCGTTCTTCGCCGGCGCGTTCCTGGATGGGGGATGGGTGTGGGAGCCGTGGCCCGAACCCTTGGAGCGTTCGGCCACCTGGGTCCCCGCGCTGGAGCGATCGTGGACCGATTTCGCCGAGGCCCTCTCGGACGTCCCGGACGACGCCGTCCGGCGGCGCCTCCCGATGATCGACGAGCCGGATCGCACTATCAGCGCCTGGCGGGCCCTGATGATGCTGTCGGAGCACGAGGTCCATCATCGGTCCCAGATCGCCACGTACGCCGGGCTGAATGGATGGCCGGTGCACCAGACCTTCGGCCGGACGAACGAATGGGTGGTGGCGCAGCGCGACACGCAGCTCCGGAGGCGTGCCGGAGATCGCTGAGCCCCGGTCTTCGTCCACGCACGCTCCGGAAGCCGACGACCTCACCTCGCTGGTCTCCGGTTGGCCCGTCGAGGCGATGTCCGCCGGGGTCACCGATCCGGAGCGGACCGTGGGGCTGGCCGGGGATCCCGAGCACGTCTTCCGGATCGCCTCGGTGGGCAAGCTCTTTGCGGGGATGGCCGCCTTGGTGGCGATCGAGGAGGGAACGGTGGAGCTCGAGGAACCCGCCGGCCCCGAAGGCTCCACGGTCCGGCATCTGCTGGCCCACGCGTCCGGGCTGGCGTTCGATGGCAACGGGACCATCGCCCCGCCCGGCCGCCGGCGGATCTACTCGAACACGGGGATCGAGCGGTTCGCCGAGCACCTGGCGACTCGGGCGGGGATGCCGTTCGTGGAATACCTCCGGGTGGGCGTGCTGGAACCGCTGGGGATGGCCCGCACGGAGGTCCGGGGATCGCCCGCCCATGACGTGTGGAGCACGGTGGACGATCTGCTGATGTTCTCCCGCGAGCTCCTGGCCCCCACGCTGGTGTCGCCGGAGACCGTGGCCCTGGCCACCGGCCCTCAGTTCCCCGACCTGGCCGGCGTGGTCCCCGAGCTCGGACGGTTCGATCCCAACCCGTGGGGCCTGACGTTCGAGATCCGCGACGACAAACAGCCCCACTGGACCGGCCGCCGGAACTCGCCGGAGACGTTCGGCCATCGCCTCGGTCGACAACATCTGCGCAATCGAGATCGACGGCCGCCGTGGCTT
>DAITPV010000042.1:0-11104 GCA_036833435.1 Actinomycetota bacterium
GCTCCGCGCCGCCGAGGCGGTGGCGGCCAGCGCCGCGATCGCCGGTCCCGAGCTCCTGGTCGGGGACGACCCCGGCCAGGCCAGCAAGATCAAGATCGTCCAGAACGGGAACACGTACACGATCACCGACGCGACCGGGGTGACGGCCGGGAACGGGTGCTCGGCAACCGGTACCACAATGACCTGCACCGGCAACTTGGCACAGGTGGTCGTGAACGTGGGTGACCTCGTCGACAACATTCAGCTGAACACGTCCACCGGTGCGTTCGTGGACGCCGGATCGGGCAACGATGTCGTTCGTCAGCAGGGGAAGGGGAACGTGAACGTCGACGGCGGGCCGGGCAATGAACGGCTCAACGGCGGCTCCGGAGACGACCTCCTCCGGGGCGGCGGTGGAAACGATCTCCTCAAGGGGAGGGACGGGGAGGACCGTCTGCTGGCCCAGGGAGGCAAGGACTTCATCAAGGCCCGGGACGGCGAGGCGGATCGAGTCAACGGAGGCTCCGGGAAGGACGGGGCGTTCGTGGACAACAAGGACCTCGTCGAGAACGTGGAGCGGATCCGCCCGTAGGCCACCGCGAAAGCCCCAGGTTGGGAGGGAAGGGTGTCCATAGATCGTTCCTCCGTCGAACAGAACACTCGCGAACGGGAACGCCTGCGCGCCCTGGTCGCGCGCCTCAGTGACGATGAGCTGCGCAGCGCGGTGAATGAACACTGGACGGTGGCCGGCGTGCTGGGCCACATCGCCTTCTGGGACGCACGCGCGCTGTGGTTGGCGGACAAGCTCGAGCGCGGCGTGCCCTTCTCACCGTCTGACGACGAGCCGGAAGACGTGGACTGGATCAACGACTCCACTCGCCCGCTGATCCACGCCATCGAGCCACGTGACGCGGCCCAGCTGGCGGTACAGCTCGCCGAGGAGACCGACCGCCGCGTGGCCTCCCTCGATCACGACCGGATGTACCCGAAGGACGCGCACAGCCCACTGAATCTCCTGCGCGCCGAACACCGCGCCGAACACCTCGACGACATCGAAGCCGCTCTGGAGGGCTAGGACCAGCCGCGCTCCCGCCAATCCCGCAGCGATCGTCAGCGAACAACGCGATACGTGATGTGCGTGGCGAACGGAGAGTGGAGCACCCTGACGGGCTCCAGGTTCAGCGTCTGTTCGAAGCCTTCGAACAGGCGCTTCCCCCCACCGAGAACGACCGGCGCGACGGGGATCGACAGCTCCTCCACATACCCCGCACGAAGCACCTGGCGGATGACGTCGGCCCCTCCCATGACGGACACGTCCTTCTCCCCCGCCGCCTCCCGGGCCTGGGCGATCGCTTCGTCGACCCCGTTCACGAAGGTGAATCCCGCGCCCGCCGGAGCCTCCTCCGGCCGGTGGGTCACGATGAAGAACGGCACCCCGAACGGATTGCTGCCGCCCCACGCCTCCGCCGCCTCGTACGTGTTGCGGCCTCCGACGATGGCCCCACCGCGGGCGATCCCCTGGTCGAGGAACTCCTTGTCGGCGCCGGTAGCCTCTCCTGTGGGCTCGTCCTCGTAGCTCCACGGCCCCCCGAACACCCAGTAGTGCAGCCGCTCGCCTCCTTCGCCCAGGCCGCGGCCCGGGCCGTCGTTCGGGCCGGTGACGTATCCATCCAGCGAAGTGGTAATCACTGCACTCACCATTGTCATCGTGGATTCCTCCTTCGTCGTCATCCATCAGACCGGACGGTCCGTCGAAACTCATCGGGCTCCGGAGCTTGAAGGAATCTTCAGGCTCCCTTCAGGTTTCCGCCACCCGCCCCGGGGATATTGATTGACCAACCGGAAGGGAGGCTTGGATGCGTCATGCGTTGAGAACTGCCGTGCTGATCGGCGCGGTCCTGGTCCTGGCCGCCTGTGGAGGGAGCGACGACACGGGCGGTGGAGGCGGAGGTGGAAGCGGGACGTCCCTCTCGATGGTGGACAACTCCTTCGAGCCGGGCGACCTGAGCGTCACCGCGGGAGAGAGTCTCGACGTCTCCAATGACGGAGAGAACCTCCACAACATCACGGTCGAGGGCACGGACATTGATCAGGACGTGGAGGCCGGTCAGAGCGCCAGCGTGGCGATCGATGCCGAGGCCGGGGAGTACACCATGTTCTGCGAGTACCACCGCGGGGTTGGGATGGAAGGCACGATCACCGTCCAGTGATGCGCACGCTGGTGACGTTCGGTGCGGCGCCCGCTCTCGGAGCGGGCGCCGCACTCTCTCTCCCCCTGAGTTCGATCCAGCTAGTCCACGTACGGTCCGTTGAACACGGGCCGCTCGCCGATCGGCTTCCCGGCCATGAGCATGAACCGGGTGTCGGGAGAGGCGTCGGTGGCGGAGAAGGCCTCACCTTCCCCGAGTAGAACCAGCTGAGGAGGCTTCGCCCGGAGCCCATTCGCCCCGAAGGCGGCCTCGCCGTCCAGGACGTAGGCGAAGCCCTGGAACTCCGGTGGCACCGGGATGCTCACCTCGCCGCCCGTCGGCAGCTCGACGTCGAGAACCACGGCGGGCGTTCCCAGTCGAACGGGTGATCCCTCCCCCACCAGGGTTCGGACGATCGCATCGCCCTCCTGTCGCACGGGGATGTCTTCCCGCTGGAGGACCTGAGCGCTCGGCTCGACCCCCTTGTCCTTCCGGGCCAGGTTCACCCAGAACAGGACTCCTCGGAACTCGGCATCGGTCTGACCCTCAGCCAGCTCGTCCGCTCCGATGGACTCGGCGTGCCACGCCCCCCGCCCAGTCCTGAGCGCCAGGAGTCCGCCTTCGTTCAGGCGAGCCCGCTCGATTGCGCCATCCGGGCCGGTGCTGTGGCCCGTGCTGGCCGATCCCTCCACCACATACCAGAGGTTGTCGAAACCGCGATGGGGGTGCTTGGTGTCGACACCCTGCATGTCCGACAGCCGCATCCGACCCTCGTGGACCAGGATGAACGGATCCACTCGCTCGTACGGCGTCGACCGCGAAGGGAGGGCCTCCAGGACGGGGAATCCCATCATCCGGATCGTCGCCGCATCCTCCACGAGAACGGCCTCTCGAGCGAGGGTCTCGGTCTGCTGCTTCATCGTTCCTTCTCCTTCCGGGCCTCCAGGCCCCTCCGGTGCTCGACTACCCTTCCTAGAGGTACTATAATCTTCCTAGTTAGTATTGGCAACCTAGGAGAGCGGTAGGATGTTCCCCATGGATGAGGACAGGGAGATCCAGTGCGACGAGGCCCTGACCCGGGTGTTCTCCGTCCTGGGCAAGCGGTGGTCGGGACTGATCATCGGAGTCCTCCTCCAGCGCCCGGCCCGGTTCGGTGAGCTGGCCAGGGCCATCGGCGGGATCACCGAAAGCATGCTGTCTGCCCGCCTCGGCGAGCTCCAGAAGGCCGGACTGGTGGAGCGAGAGGTCCTCGAAGGGCCACCAGTCGCCACGCTGTACCGACTGACTCGTGCCGGTCGAGAGCTGGAGCCGGCCCTGGTTGCTTTGGCCGGCTGGGCGGAGCGTCACATGCTGCCGGCCACCGCCTCGGGAAGACGGTAGCGGGCTAGTCGACAGGATGTATCCCCTGAGCGACGTGCCGGAGGCCATCCTGTACCTGGAACAGGGTCACGTTCGAGGCAAAGTGGTCATCACGGTATGAGCGGTGCGAGAACGCACACCCGATGAGAGCGGTCGTCCACCACAGGTATGGCCCTCCGGAGGTCCTGAGTCTCGAACAGGTCGAGCCGCCGGTCCCCAAGGACGACGAGGTCCTCATCAACATCCACGCCTCAACGGTCAACCGGACGGACACGGGCCTTCGCAGCGCCGAGTACTTCATCAGCCGCTTCTTCACCGGCCTCATGCGCCCAAAGGGGAAGATTCCCGGCACCGAGCTTGCGGGAGAAGTCGTGGCCCTCGGCCCCGACGTCGCTGGGTTCAACGTTGGCGACCGCGTGTTCGGCGTCAGCTCGAAGACGGCCGGAGCCCACGCGGAGTTCATCGCGTTGCCGCAGAGCGCACCGCTGGCGCACATGCCGGAGGGCATCACGTACCAGGAGGCCGCTGCGGTTCCCGACGGTGTCGTCCTGGCCATGGCGTACCTGAGAAGGGTTGATCTGGAAGGGCGCAAGGTCCTCATCTACGGCGCGTCGGGGTCGATCGGCTCGGCGGCGGTTCAGCTGGCCACCTACTTCGATGCCGACGTCACCGCGGTCTGCGACACGAGGAACGTCGACCTGGTGACTTCACTTGGCCCAAACCGGGTCATCGACTACACGAAGGAGGACTTCACTAAGAACGGCGAGACGTACGACTTCATCCTCGACGCGGTCGGGAAGCTGTGGTTCAAGCGGTGCAAGGGCTCACTGAAGCCGAATGGGATCTACGGCTCGACCGATCTGGGGCCCTACTACCAGAACCCCTTCCTGGCGCTCTGGACGAAGTGGATCGGTGACCAGAAGGTGTTGTTCCCGATCCCCCGCTACACCAAGAAGGACGTCGTCTTCGTCAAGGAGCTCCTCGAGGCCGGCAAGTACCGAGCGGTCATCGACCGGAGATATCCCCTGGATGAGGTCATCGAGGCCAACCGGTACGTCGAGACGGGCCAGAAGACCGGAAACGTCGTTCTGACCATCAGCCAAGACCACAGCACGTAACCTCTGTCCATGGCATACGCACGTGATCCGCGGGTCGACGAATACATCGACGCTCTCCCGGAATGGCAGCAGGCGATCTGTCACAAGGTCCGAGACCTGGTCCACGCCGCCGACAAGGAAGTCACCGAGACGATCAAGTTCAGGAACCGGCCGTACTTCGTCCTGGAGGGCAACATCTGTGCGCTGCTGGCGGCGAAGGACCACGTCAACGTGTTCCTCTACGACGGCGCGATCGTCCCCGATCCCGAGAACATCATCACCTCCGGCCATGACAACAAGACCGCGCGCACGGTGGCGATCCGTCAGAGCGAGACCATCAACATCCGCGCGCTCAAAGCGATGTTCAAGCAGATCATCGCCAACAACCGAGCCGGCGGCTGGCGAAAGCTCAAACGCGGGAAGTAGGCGACCGCCTCATGTTCGGGGACGGGGGGTCCGCCCACGGGTCTCCGCAACTCGCCGGGCCTCCTCCATGGTGAACTCACCACGGTGGCTGCGGATCCAGGCGCGGGAGCTCGGGTACCGGAGCGCCTCGTAGGCGATCAATCCCACGCACACGACTGCGACCAACCCGAGCGCGGCGAGGGCCGGCACCTCCCCGGCGAGAGGAATGAGCCCCAGCAGGAGGATCGTTGCGATCGGGCGGCCGTGGCCCAGTCCACCACCGATCCGCAGCCGCATGGCCACGTGAGCGAGCAGGTACAGGGCCACACCTCCACACAGCCCGAGAGCTGGGATGGTTGGGAGGGGGTCGTCCAGGTGAGCCAGCGTCGTCTTCAGCCCGAGGGCGAACAGGACGATCCCCGCGACCATCGGCAGATGAAGGTAGGAATACAGATCGCGTGCCAGCAGTGCGCGTTCCTCATCCCTCGCCTCGGTCAGCCTGGCCAGCGCAATGAAAACAACCCAGTCGAAGTACGACCACCACAGCGAGGCGACCACGACGATCCCCAGAAGCGCGGCCGCGATCAGGCCGGCGTCGAGCGGAAGACCGGCCGCTCCGACCCCGATCGCCACGATCGACTCTCCCAGGGCGATGATCACGACCAGCCCGTGGCGCTCGACGAAGTGCTCTGGCGAGACCCGCCAACCCCGCATGTGACCGACCAGGACCCCGAGGTAATCGATGGCCAGCGCCGCGCCCCACAGCGTGAGCTCCGCCGTTCCGTCGAAGAACCCGGCGATCAGCAGGAGGACCGGGGCGAGGATGGCTGTCGGCAGGATCCTGAGGATCGCGCGAAGCAGGTCACGATCCCCCCACCCGGCGATGGTGTACAGGACGAGATGGAGGGCCCGCACGATGAAGTACGCGACGGCAAAGGTCACACCGTCGGCGCCGAAAGCGTTCGGCACGGCCAGCGACACGACGAGCATCGCGGCCATCGCCCCGAACACGGCGAGCCGGACGCCCCCCTCCTCCGGGTTGAGCGTGTTGGTCAGCCACGCGTACGCGGCCCACGCCCACCAGAGCGCGCCGAGCAGCATGAGACCGCGAAGCAGGCCGCTCCAGGTCGGATCGTCGGCCAGGAACCCCGTGACCTGCGTGATGGCGAAGACGAAGACGACATCGAAGAACAGCTCGAGGGTGGTGACCTGTTGGCCGGGCTCGTTGCGTCGCTCGCTCATCGGGAGCCCCTCGCGTCTCGCTCAGCAAGATACAGGAGAATCCTCTTCCGACAGCCTACGATCGGATTCCCGTGGATGAGCTCACAGCCCAGGAGGTAGCCCGCGTGGCCGGGGTCGACCCCGACTACGTCGACCGGCTGGTCGAGCTCGAGATCCTGAGACCCGGCGCCGGAGACAGGTTCTCGGCGGGTGACGCACGGATGGTGCTTTGGGTCCATGGCCTGGAAGGGGCCGGCGTCCCACTCGACGGGATGGCCGCCGCGGTGCGGAACGGAGCCCTGTCGTTCTCCTTCCTTCGGGCGAGCGCGTTCGATCGATTCACCGGCCTGAGCGGCACGACCTTCCAGGAACTGAGCGTCCGCACCGGCATCCCCATCGAGCTCCTGATGGTGGTCCGAGAGGCCCTTGGCTTCGCGGAGCCTCGGCCTGAGGACTTCGTCCGCGAGGACGAGCTCTCGGTCGTGCCGGTGATCGAGCTGGAGCTCTCGCTCGGGATCCGGCCGGTCGCGATCGAGCGTTGGCTTCGAGCCTGCGGTGAGAGCCTGCGCCGGGTCGTCGAGACCGAGACGGACTGGTACAGGACCGAGGTCATGCAGCCCCTCCTCGACGCCGGCATGACGGAAAACGAGATGCTGGAGGCCCAGGCGGACCTCGGGTCCCGGCTGGCCCCTCTAATCGAGCAGGCCTTCATGGCCATGTATCACGGACAACAGGAGCACGCCTGGAGGAGGAGCCATATGGAGGAGGTCGAAAGCGTCCTGGAGAGGGCAGGCCTCCACAGCCGGTTGCGCCGCCCTCCGGCAGTGTGCTTCCTCGACATCACCGGGTATACGCGGATCACCGAGGAACGGGGGGATGAGGCGGCCGCCGCCCTGGCAGCGAGGCTGGGCGACCTGGTCCGACGTTCCTCCTACGAACATGGGGGCCAGCCGGTGAAGTGGCTCGGCGACGGAGTGATGTTCTATTTCCAGAACCCCGGGCCCAGCGTCCTGGCCGCCCTCGACATGGTGGAGGGCGTGGCCACCCACGACCTTCCCCCCGCTCACGTCGGCATCCACGCCGGGCCGGTGGTCTTTCAGGATGGTGACTACTTCGGCCGGACGGTGAACATCGCTTCCAGGATCGGCGAGTACGCCAGAGCCGGCGAGGTCCTGGTGAGTGAGGAGGTCGTGGACGCGGCGGAGGGACTTCCGGTGTCGTTCACGGATGTCGGTCCCGTCGAGCTGAAGGGCGTGTCGGGACCGCTTCGTCTCCACACCGCTCGCCGAGCAGGCTGAGTCCGTAGCTCACGGCCTGCCGCGTCGAGCGATAGGCTTGGAGACGATCCCTCGACGAAGGAGGCCACCAATGGACAAGGTTTTGCACTTCGAGATCCCCGTCGACGACGCGGGGCGGGCGAAGGACTTCTATTCCTCCGTCTTCGAGTGGCAGCTGAACGACGCGGATATGGGCGGCGGGAACATCTACACCACCGTGGTCACGACCCCGGTCGATCAGCAGTCGCAGCTTCCGACGGAGCCGGGCGCCATCAACGGCGGACTGATGCAGCGGACGCCTGACACGCCGGTACCGGTCATCACGATCGGCGTCGACGCGATCGACGACGCGCTGAAGAAGGTCGAGTCCGGCGGCGGCACCGTCGTCCAGCCCAGGACGGAGATCCCTGGCATGGGGGCGTACGCCTACTTCAAGGACAGCGAAGGCAACGTCCTCGGGCTGTGGGAGACCCCCTAGGAGGATTCGCTCTCGGAGCGTGCGGGAGAGCCCGGAAGGGCCGCCCAGCTGGGCGGCCCTTCCTCGACGCTGTGAGACGAGAGATAACGTCGATCACGCGCCCTCTGCAGCCTCCATGTTCTTGGTGACGACCTCCATCGTCTCGTTGAGCAGTTCCGTCGGGCTGAACTCGACCAGCGAGGTCCCCGCGAAGATCGACGGTGTATGGCCAGGACCCACGAAGTACGCATCTCCGCCAACGAACTCCTCGTTGCCCTTCGCCGTGTGGAAGATCACCTTGCCTTCGAACACGTACCCCCAGTGCTCGCATTGGCAGCGGTCGTCGGGTAGACCCACGAACAACGGCGTGAGATCCGCGTCGTCGCTGTAGCTCTCCCAGCCGACCGTGTACCCACCGAGCTCCGCGTAGTGTCCCGCGAAGCCCTCCATCTCCACGTGCTCAGGGGCGCTCGACTTCGATGCCTTGCTCATCATTCCTCCTCTCAGCGCGCGACGGCGCGCTCCCGCTCCTCGGCCAAAGCCAGGAGGTTGTCGAAACCGCGGCGCATATACCTTGCGCTGATCCGGAACATGAGCCTGCTGATGACCGGGACATAGAGGATCCTGGGCGCCCCGGCGAAGCGGGTCAGATCCTCTGTGTAGGTCACCCGGCATCCTTCTCCCTCACGGGCGATCTCGTACCGGTGCACGGCCGTGGCGAGCCACGGTCGGCTGCCGGGTTTCCCCTCCCGCCGGCCTTCGGTGACGAACTCGAACACTTCCGGGCGGGTGGCCTCGGTTACCACGGACCGGTCCGACCATCGGGCCACCTTGCCGTCGGAACCAGTCGAGAAGAACTCCGTCCCCACCTCCGCCGGCTTCGCCGGGGCCTCGAGCGTGAGCAGACGGGTGGTCTCGAGCTGACGCGCCCCGGCCCACTCCAGGTGACTGTGGAGATCGGCCAGGAGATCGTAGACCGCCTCGGACGGAGCTGAGCAGATCCCGCCGAACCGGAGCACCGGGTTGCGCCACCTCATCCGGGGTCCAGCCCGGTCAATCGGTGTGCCGGCCATGTGCCCTCCTTCCCTGTCAGTTGCCCCGGAGGTTGACAGGATCGCGAGAGAGAAGGATCGGAAGAATTACCGATTTTCCGCCTGGAGCTGGAAGCTAGGAGGGTTATTCCTCCGACAGGAACCGCTGGGCGAATGTGGCCGCCTCGGCCCGGTTCCGCACGTTGAGCTTGGCGAAGAGGTTCCCGACGTGGCTGGCCACGGTCTTCGTGCTGATGTACAAGCGCGCGGCGATCTCGGCGTTGGTCAGACCGTAGCCGAGGAGCCGCAGGACCTCCACCTCTCGCTTGCTCAGCTCCCCGAGGAGCTTGGGGCCGGTCCTACCTCCGACTCCGAGCTCCCGGAGGAAGCTGGCCGCCAGATCGGCGTCTCGCGTCGCTCCGATCCGCTCGAAGACATCAAGTGCGAGACGAGCCTCCTCCACGGCGCGGTCCCGGTCTCCCGGCGCGGCAGCGCGCGCCATCGCCAGGTGCGCCCGGGCTGCTTTCTGCGGCATGCGATAGCGATCGAACAACGTGATTGCGTTCTCCAGGTGCTCCGCGGCCGTCTCCGTGTTGCCCGAGGCCCCCGCGATCGAGCCCGTGGCCAGCTCGGCTTCGGCCTCCACTCGATCCTGCCCTGAGTTCTGGGCGACCTGAGCAAGAGTGTCCGCAGTCGCCTTCGCCCCTGCGAGGTCACCCTGGGCCAGCTGCACATCTACCAGCTGAGCCAGAAGCGGCGTGGCAAGCAGATTGTCCCTCCCCAGCTGGTTCAGCCGACGATGCAGCCGGGCTGCCGCCAGTGCCGTCTGCCCCGTTGCCAGGTAGAGAGCGACCTGTGGCTGAGTGGCCTCGGGCAAGTCCTCGTAGCCTCTGAGCAGTGTCTCGGCCTCCTCGAGCCTGCCCTGCATCACCCTGAGCGATGCCAGCCGGGTGGCAGGGTGAACACATCGAGCCCGCTGACCGCTCGACTCCAGAGCTTTGAGGGTATCTGTCAGCCACTTCTCGCTGTCCTCCCACTGCCCGGCTGCGGTGAGAACTTCGGCGCAACAGGTGCCGCAGAAGGTAAGGACGTCGGGGTGGTTGTAGCGCTTCATGTAGCCGAAGAGGGCCCGATTCCACTCCTCGAATCGTTCCGCCTCGAGCGTGACCTCGGCGGCCAGGACCAGGGAACAGAACAGGTCGCCAAGCGTCCTGAGGTCTCGTGGCTCTCCGGCAGTGGCCGCAGCCATCCCCTGATCGAAGTGAGTCATGCCCTCATCGACCCGGCCGAGCCAGATCTCGGCGAGCCCCACCCGGCCGAGCGCCGCCAGCTCGAGGTCAGGGTCCCGGAATCGCCGCCCTAGCTCCAAGGCATTCGTCGCGAGTCGGAAGGATTCGGCCGGGTCCATCTCGGCCTCCGATTCGGCCAGGCTCAACCACCCTTGGACGGCCGAGAGGGGTGGAACACTGCTCAGATCTCGAGCTCGGGCGAGCCACCCGTTCGCCACGGCATGGCTCCCGAATGTATGGCCGTGCTCCTTGGAGAGGAACAGCGCGACCCGGGCGGCAGCTGCGTCGTCGCCATCGCGCCGGTATCCGGCGTACGCTCGCTCCCACGCGTCGATGGATCCGAGGACATCGCCCTGCCACCAGAGGGATCGAGCCAAGCCGTCCAGAGCTGCAGCGGTCTCGCGGCCGTTCAGGTCGGCCTCGAAGGCCACCTTGGCTTGAGCCCAACGGCCGACACGAAGGGCCTCCCACCCGTCGATGGGAGCCTGGGCTGCCGCTTCGCCTGCCACGCCTAGATCATCGCATCCGGATCAAGCATTCAGCGACGCGATATGGCCTTCACCACTTCGAATCGGAGGTGGGTGGCGCCCGGTGTCTCGATCGAACTCGCTCTCCGCAGTTCGATCCCCTCGGGGTCGAGATCCTCGAAGAGCCGTACCCCGTCCCCGAAGAGGACGGGGATCAGGTGGATCTGCATCTCGTCCAGCAACCCGGCCTTCAGGTACTGCCTCATGATGTTCGCACCGCCCCAGATGCCGACGTTCTTGTCGCCGGCGGCGGCACGGGCCAGCTCGAGTGCG
>DAITPV010000043.1:0-11040 GCA_036833435.1 Actinomycetota bacterium
GCCGATGAGGCCGAGGCGGCCGGAGCGGAGGTCCTGGCCGGAGGCCATCGCCCAGAGCATCTCGAGGGGACCAACCTGGTGGTCGCCAGCCCCGGGGTGCCCGAGCGCGCCGAGGTGCTGACGTGGGCCCGGCAACGAAAGATCCCGGTGTGGGGCGAGCTGGAGCTCGGCGCCCGGGTGGCCGGATGTCCGTACGTCGGGGTGACCGGCACCAACGGCAAGACGACCACCACCGAGATGATCGCCGCGGCGATGCGTCACGCCGGCCTGGACGCCATCGCCTGCGGCAACGTGGGCTACCCGTTCTCGCTGGCGGCCACCGAGGGCCACGACGCGCTGGCCGTGGAAGCGTCGTCCTTCCAGCTCCGGTTGCAGGACTCGTTCCATCCGCGGGTCTCGGTTCTCTTGAACCTGGCGCCCGACCACCTCGACTGGCACGGGTCGTTCGACGCGTACCGCGATGCCAAACGACGGGTCTTCGCTCGCCAGGGTGGGGACGACGTTCACGTGGGGAACCGTGACGATGCCCACTCGGCGGAGGTATCCAGGACCGCTTCGTGCCGGGTGACGTGGTTCTCGCTGGGACCTCCACGTCCCGGCGAGGTTGGGGTGATCGACGGCCGGGTCGTGGCCCTCCTCGGGGAGCAGACCGCGCTGGGGATCCCACCGTCCACCTCCTCGTCTCACCTGGCCGACGCGGCCGCTGCTGCCGCCGCGGGCCTCGCGTTCGGCCTGGATCCCGCGGCCGTTACCCGGGCCATCGAGGAAAGCGCTCCGCTCCCGCACCGGGGCGCGGTGGTGGCGGAGATCGATGGGGTCCGGTACGTGGACGACTCCAAGGCCACCAACCCACACGCGGCCCTGGGCGCGCTGGCCGGACTGGAGGACGTGGTGCTCATCGCCGGGGGCCGAAGCAAGGGCATCGACCTGGCGCCGCTGGCCGCGGCGATCCCCGCCCTGGCGGGTGCCGTGGTGATCGGCGAGGCCGCCGACGAGCTGGAGACTCTGTTCTCGGGCCGGGTGCCGGTCCGACGGGCCGGGAGCATGGAAGACGCTGTGGCTGAGGCGTCCCGCCTGGCGCCGGCCGGCGGGACGGTGCTCCTGGCTCCGGCATGCGCCAGCCAGGACATGTTCCGCGACTATCAGGAACGCGGCGATCGATTCGCTACCGCGGCCCGAGAGCTCCAGCGAACGGGAGCGACCCGTGGCTAGCGTCACCGCGCCCCGTCCGGCTCTCCGGCGTCGCCGGAGGGCTCATCTCCGGGTGGTGCGAGCCGGTGAGCGACCTTCGGCCCGGCCGGTCGCCGAACGCGCGGACCGCTCGGTGAGCCTGATCCTGATGTCCACCGCCGCGCTCACCGTCCTGGGGCTGGTGATGGTCCTGTCGGCCTCGTCGGTGTCGGCGTTCGCCCGGTACGGCTCGAGCTTTCCGTTCTTCCTCCGGCAGCTGGTGTACGCGGCCATCGGCGGCGCGGCGCTGTGGCTGACCTCCCGGATGCGGCACGCGGCCTGGCAGCGACTGTGCCTGCCGCTCCTGATCGTCAGCGTTGCGCTCCTGGTCCTGGTGCTGATCCCCGGCGTGGGGACCGTGGCCGGCGGCTCGGCTCGATGGATCCAGCTGGGCCCGGTGACCATCCAGCCGTCCGAGCTGGCCAAGCTGGCGGTGATCCTGTTCGCGGCCACGCTGCTGTCGAAGCGGTGGGCCAAGGTTGGAGATCTCCGACAGCTGGTGATCCCCCTCGCTCCGGTCATGGTGGTGGTGTGCGGGCTGATCCTGCTGCAGCCCGACATGGGCACGGCGATGATCCTGGTGGCCTCGGTGCTGTGCCTGGCCTTCGCCGCCGGGGCCCGGCTGCGCCATCTGTTCGTCGGGACCGCCGGGCTCAGCGTGCTGGGGTTCGGGCTGATGTACGTGGAGGGCTACCGGTGGGCCCGGTTCGTGTCGTTCATGGATCCGTGGTCCGACCCGCAGGGGAGCGGATACCAGACCATCCAGTCGCTGATCGCCCTGGCCTCCGGAGGGACCCTGGGTGTGGGGCTGGGAGCCAGCCGGCAGAAGTGGTCGTACGTCCCCAACGCCCACACCGACTTCATCTTCGCGATCATCGGCGAGGAGCTGGGGCTGATCGGGAGCCTGACGGTGGTCCTGCTATTCGGCATGTTGGTGTACGCGGGGATCCGGATCGCCCTACGGGCCCCCGATGCCTTCGGCCGGCTGCTGGCGGCAGGCATCGTGGGGTGGTTCGGGGTCCAGGCGCTGGTGAACCTGGGTGCGGTGAGCGGGCTGCTGCCGATCACCGGCGTCCCGCTGCCCCTGGTGTCCTTCGGGGGATCCTCACTGGTGGTCAGCCTGGCCGCGGTGGGCATCCTGGTCTCGGTGGGCCGGTCCGGCTCGCGGTCGGGGAGGTAGCCGGTGCGCGTGGTGATCGGAACCGGCGGGACGGCCGGACACATCTACCCGGCGCTCTCCGTGGCCCGGGTCCTCCGCGACCGGCTGCAGGCCGACGTGCTGTTCGTCGGCCGGGCCGAAGGACAGGAGGCCACGCTGGTCCCCGATGCAGGTTTCCCGCTCGAGCCCGTGGCCGCCCTTCCGTTCCGGCGGCGGCTGTCGATGGAGACCGTTCGGGCTCCGGTGGCCGCGCTTCGTGCCGCTCGAGCCAGCCGCGTGTTGGTTCGAGACGCTGACGCGGTGCTGGGGATGGGTGGCTACGTGAGCGTGCCGGTGTCGCTGGCGGCGCGCAAGGAGAAGGTGCCCCTGATCGTCCACGAGCAGAACGCGACTCCCGGGCTGGCCAACCGGATGGCCGCCAGGTGGGCCCGGGCTGTGGCGCTGTCGTTCGCCGAAGCGGCCCGCCGGTTCCCCCGGCGCTGCCGGACCGAGGTGACCGGCAACCCGGTGCGGGAAGCGGTGGTCCGGGTTCGCGAGGACCGCGCCGCGCTGGCGGAGGAAGGCCGGCGGGTTCTGGGGCTCGAAGGTGGCCGACGCACCGTGGCCGTGTACGGCGGGAGCCAGGGCGCGCTGCGCCTGAACCAGGCGGCGGTCAGGTTGAGCACCATCCTCCGCGGGCGCGCGGACCTCCAGGTCCTGGTGATCACCGGGCCCGGTCATCACCAGGCCGTGGTGGACCATCTCCCACCGCCGGGGCAGCTGCTGGTGCGCACCTCGCCGTTCGTGGACCGGATGGAGCTGGTCCACGCGGTGGCGGATCTCGCCGTGGCCCGCGCGGGCGCGGGGACCATCGCGGAGCTCTCGGTGTGCGGGGTCCCCTCGATCCTGGTCCCGTATCCGTACGCCACCGGCCGCCACCAGGACGCCAACGCCCGGGCCCTCCAGCGTTTGGGGGGAGCGCGGATGATCCCTGACGACGAGGCCACCGGGGAACGGCTGACTGAGATCGTCGTGGAGATGTTCGAGGATCCCGAGTCCCTGGAAGCCATGGCCGGCGCCGCCAAGGCCTTCGGGCGGCCCGACGCCGCCGACGCGCTGGCCGAGCTCACCGCTTCGGTGGCCAAGGAAGGTCGCCGGTGAAGGAGTACGTCCCCCCGGAAGGGAGCATCCCCACGCTGGAGGTCCCCGATCTGTCCGGGGTCGGCGCCGCACACCTGGTGGGGATCGGAGGCGCCGGGATGAGTGGCATCGCCAGGATCCTGCTGGCCGCGGGCGTGCGGGTCTCCGGCTCGGACCTCAAGGAGTCGGTGGGGGTGGTGCAGCTTCGCGCGCTCGGAGCGAACGTGCACGTCGGCCACCGGGCCGAGCAGGTTGGCGAGGTCGATGCGGTGGTGGTGTCCTCGGCGATCCCGGCGGGCAATCCCGAGGTTCGGGAGGCAGCCCGACGGGGGATCCGGGTCCTGGCCAGGGCCCAGGTCCTTGCGGCGCTGATGGGCGAGCGCCGGGGGATCGCGGTCTCCGGTACGCACGGGAAGACCACCACGACCTCGATGCTCGCCGTGGCCCTGGAGCGATCCGGCGCCGATCCCACGTACGTCGTCGGAGGCGATCTGAACGAGAGCGGGAGCAATGCCCGGGCGGGGCGCGGTCCGCTGTTCGTGGCGGAAGCCGACGAGTCCGACGGCTCCTTCCTGCTCCTGTCCCCGGAGCTGGCTCTGGTGACCAACGTGGAGGCCGATCACCTGGACTTCTATGCCGATGCCGAAGACGTCGCCGCGGCCTTTGCCACGTTCTGCCGGCAGGCCGAGCGAGTGGTGGCCTGCGCCGACGACCGAGGCGCAGCGCGCGTGGTGCAGGAAGCCGGCGCGCCGGTGGTGTGGTACGGGGAACAGGAAGGAGCCCAGGTGCGGCTCGAGGCCGTCGAGGTGTCCCGGGGCGGAAGCCGGTGCCGGCTCCACGTTCGAGCCGGAGACGGCATGCCCGCCTGGGAAGGACAGCTGGAGCTCTCGGTCCCCGGGCATCAGTACCTGGTGAACGCCGCGGGAGCCCTGGCCGCGGCGGCGCTGGTCGGGGTTCCTCCGCGCTCGTCGGCGGAGGCCCTGCGCGGGTACCGCGGCGTCAAGCGCCGATGGGACCACCGCGGCACCGCCGCCGGCGCCGAGTTCGTGGACGACTATGCCCATCACCCCACCGAGGTCGAGGCCACGCTGGCCGCGGCCGGGTGGAACGGGGCCGACCGGGTGGTGGCGGTGTTCCAGCCGCATCGCTATTCGCGGACCGCGGCGATGTGGCGATCGTTGGGAGAGAGCCTGGTGGGCGCCGACGTGGTCCTGATCACTGACGTGTACGGAGCCGGAGAGGTTCCCGTTCCCGGGATCACCGGCAAGCTCCTGGTGGACGCGCTGTCGGAAGCGGCTCCCGGCAAACGGGTGGTCTACCTCCCGCACCGTGTCGACGTGGCGGGGTTCCTGGCTCGAGAGGTCCGGTCCGGGGACCTGGTTCTGACCCTGGGAGCCGGAGACATCACGGTGGTGGGAGACGAGACCTTGTCGCTGTTGAGGGCCGACGGTGGACGCTGACCCCGCGGCCCTGGTCGAGGCGGAGCGGCTCCTGAGGGAGACGGCGGGCGACCGCGTCCGCCGGGACTTCCCCCTGGGGCCGCTGACGTCCTTCCGTATCGGTGGGCCGGCGGCCCTGTACCTCGAAGCGATGTCCAGCGACGATCTCGCCGCGGTCGGCCTGGCCCTTCGGAAGACGGGACTGGGGCACCTGGTGATCGGCAAGGGGTCGAACCTCCTGGTCCCCGACGAGGGGTTCGCCGGCATCGTGATCCGGCTGGGCCGGGCGTTCCGGTGGGCGGCACGCGACGGCGAGCGGATCTCGGCTGGTGGGTCGATGCCTCTTCCGGCGTTGGCCGGCGTGGCCCTCGCACACGAGCTGGCCGGGCTGGAGTTCGGGGTGGCCATCCCCGCCTCGCTGGGGGGATCCGTGCGCATGAACGCGGGGGCACACGGGCACGCGCTCGACGAGGTGCTGGAGACCGTGGAGATCTTCCGCCTCGACGCCGACCGCATCGAGGTGGTCCCGGCAGCCGAGGCGGGGTTCCGGTACCGGGATTCGTCCTTGCCGGATGCGGCGGTGGTGGTGGGGGCAACGGTGCTGCTGGCTCCGGGCGAACCCGAGGCCATCCGCCGACAGATGGACGAGGCCAGAGAGTGGCGTCGAGCCACCCAGCCACTGGCCGAGCCGAACTGCGGAAGCGTGTTCAAGAACCCACCCGGCGATCACGCCGCCCGGCTGATCGACGCGGTCGGTGGAAAGACCATGTCGGTCGGTGGCGCGCGGGTGTCCGAGAAGCATGCGAACTTCATCGTGGCGGGTCCCGGAGCCTCGGCTCGAGACGTGGTCGCCCTGATGACGCTGCTTCGTGATCGAGTGCGTGAGCGCTTTGGCGTGACGTTGGAGCCGGAGGTGCACATGGTGGGAGCGGACGGATGAACGCCCGGATCGAAAGCGCCCGGTATCACCGTTCCCCGGGGGCGGCGGTGGCGCTCACCGTCGTCGCCCTGACGTTCGGCGTGTGGACGGTACTGGCGTCGCCGCTATTCGCCGTGAAGCGGATCGATGTCACCGGCGTTCGGCACCTCGATCAGGACACCATCCGGCAGCTGGCCGGGGTGCCCCTGGGAACCAACGTGCTCCGGGTGCCGGTCTCGGAGGCCGTCGGATCCCTGGAGGGACACCCGTGGATCGCTGGAGCGGACGTGCTCCGGAACCTGCCGACTGGGATCACCATCTCCGTCCAGGAACGGCGGCCCGTCGGCTGGGTATCGAGCACCGAGGCCCAGGGGGCGGCTCTCCTGTCGGCGGATGCCAGGGTCCTGGAGGTGCTGGACTTCACCCGATCCGACCTCCCGCTGCTGGGGGAGACGTCCGGTCCGTTGACCCCCGGCGCGGCAGTCCCCTGGACGTCGGCCCTCCGGTTGGCGGCATCCATGCCCAGCTCGCTCCTGGAGCGGACCGAGGCCGTTGGCGAGGTCCTGGGCGAGATGACCGTCGACCTGCGGACGGGCGAGCGGGTGGACTACGGGGCCCCGGGCGAGTACGGGGTCAAGAACGATGCGGTCCTCGGGATGCTCGCTTGGGCCGGCGAACGCGGGATCTCCGTGGCAGCGGTCGACGTCAGCATCCCCGAAGCGCCGACCCTCACTCGCAGCACTTTTGTCACCGCGTAGCCACGCAGGCCGGGGTTGACAGTCTCCAGGTATTCGGATAACTTCTCGCGCTGTAGGTGAGGTTTACATAACACTCAACATCAAGTTGAGGTTGAGGAGAGGCGTTTCCGCGGAACGCGGGGCCCCCCGAGGCGCCGAAGTGACCGGCGGACACGGAGGCGAGCGAGATGCAAGCACCCCAAAACTACCTGGCGGTGATCAAGGTCATCGGCATCGGCGGCGGCGGCGTGAACGCCGTCAACCGGATGATCGAGGCCGGGTTGAAGGGCGTGGAGTTCATCGCGGTCAACACCGACGCCCAGGCGCTGCTGATGTCCGAGGCGGACGTGAAGCTGGACATCGGGCGGGAGACCACCCGCGGACTGGGATCGGGCGCCGAGCCGGAGATCGGCCGGCGGGCCGCCGAGGAGCACCGCTCCGAGATCGAGGAGGTCCTCAAGGGCGCCGACATGGTGTTCGTGACCGCCGGAGAGGGCGGGGGGACCGGAACCGGCGGGGCGCCGGTGATCGCCCACGTGGCCCGAGAGCTGGGAGCGTTGACCATCGGCGTGGTGACCCGTCCGTTCGCGTTCGAGGGACGGCACCGGGCCACGCAGGCCGAGGAGGGGATCCAGGAGCTCAAGGACTCCGTGGACACCTTGATCATCGTGCCCAACGACCGGCTGCTCCAGATCTCCGACGAGAGCACCTCGATGCTGGACGCGTTCCGGATGGCCGACCAGGTCCTGTACCAGGGCGTGGAGGGCATCACCAGCCTGATCATGACCCCCGGACTCATCAACCTGGACTTCGCCGACGTTCGCACCGTGCTGTCGAACGCGGGGTCCGCGTTGATGGGGATCGGCCATGCCAGCGGCGACCATCGCGCCGAAGAGGCTGCCCGGTCGGCGATCTCGTCTCCGCTGCTCGAGGCGTCGATCGAGGGCGCTCGTGGGCTGCTCCTGTCCATCGCCGGCGGCTCGGACCTCGGGTTGCGGGAGGTGCACGCGGCGGCGGAGGCCATCACGCAGGCCGCCCACCCGGAAGCCAACATCATCTTCGGAGCGGTGATCGACGACGCCCTGGCCGACGAAGTACGGGTCACGGTGATCGCGGCCGGCTTCGAGCGCTCGGAGTTCCGCGGCCCACGGTTCCCCGAGCTGGCCGGCGTGACGGCTGCGCCCACACGCCGCGAAGAAGAGGAAGACGAGGAGATCCCGGTTCCCTCGCTGCTCCGCGACTCCGATGAGGAGGACGAGCTGTTCCACCCGGCCCCCGCCCCGGTGGGTTCGGCCGGCGACGGAGACGGCGACGACGACCTGGATATCCCCGACTTCCTGAAGAGCTGAGGGAGCCGAAGGAAGCATCGGTTCCCCGATGAACGTGGGGGCGGGGAGGGCCACACGAGGCGCCCTTCCCCCGCCTTGACGGAAGGGTTCTCCCCGTCCCCCACGCACACCGTGGAACGCCGACGCCTCGGATCCGACCTCCACGTCCTGGTCGATGGACGGCTCGAGGAGCTCGGGTTCCTAGTGGCGTTCACCGAACGCCAGGGAGGAGTGAGCCGGCCGCCGTTCGCCACCCTGAACCTCGGCTACCGCACCGGCGACGACCAGCAGCACGTTCGGGAGAACCGGGAGCGAGTGATCCACGCGCTGGGGATCCCGCCGTTCGCCACCGCTCTCCAGGTCCACGGGGCCGCCGTGACGCACGTGGAGCCGGCCCGAGCGGGGGAGGGCTTCGCCGATCCTTCAGCAGCGCTTCCCGAAGCCGACGTCCTGTCGGTGTCGACTCCGCGGATCCCCGTCGCGGTGCTGACGGGCGACTGCCTTCCCGTGGCCCTCGTGTCGGAATCGGAACGACACGTGGTGGCCGTCCACGCGGGGTGGCGAGGCCTGGCCGCCGGAACCCTGGCTGGTGCGGCATCGGGGTTCGAGGACCGGAGCGGCGTCCGCGCGGTCATCGGCCCGGCCATCGGGCCGTGTCACTACGAGGTGGGGGAGGAGGTGCTCACCGCGCTGGCGAAGCAGGCCCCGGTCACCGACCGGCGAGAGGGCCGGACGTACCTCGACCTCCCGGCCACCGCGGAGGGGGTCCTCCGGCGCGAGGGGATCGGCACCGTGACGTCCGCCGGCGTGTGCACCCACTGCGCCGAGGACCGCTTCTACTCCTACCGCAGGGATGGAGGCACCGGCCGGCAGGCCATGGTGGCGATGCGTCTGTGATCTCCTGGTGGACACAGAGCCTGGAGACAACGAGAGATCATTTCTGTCATCATCTGTCAACGTGAGTGGTAGAATCCCAGACCGCATCGAGGGCGTGCGGGAGCGGATCGCCGGAGCGTGCCGGAGAGCCGGGCGCGACCCGCGAGAGGTTCGTCTGGTGGCCGTGGTCAAGGACGTAGAGCCGGAGCAGGTGGCCGCGGCGGGCGATGCCGGGATCGACGAGTTCGGGGAGAACTACGTGCAGCGGATGGGAACCAAGCGAGCGGCCGCGCCGGAAGCCACGTGGCATTTCATCGGCCGGCTGCAGAGCAACAAGGTCCGGAAGGTGCTCGACAGCGCCGACGTGGTGCAGACCCTGGAGCCCGGCCGGGCGGCGGAACGGCTGGAGGCCCTGGGGGCGGAGCGGGGCGGGCCGGTCCCGTGTCTCGTGGAGGTGGACTTCACCGGAAGCCGGGTGGGGATCACCCCCGGCGCCGTGCCGGCGTTCGTCGAGGAAGTCCACCAGCGCGAGGGGCTCGAGGTCCAGGGCCTGATGACCATCGCGCCCCTGGACCGGGACCCGCGGCCCGTCTTCACCGAGCTCCGGGGCCTGCGTGACGCGCTCGCGCACCGGTTCGAGCAGGTGCGTGAGCTATCGATGGGGATGTCAACCGATCTCGATGCAGCGGTCGAGGAAGGCGCTACGATGGTGCGCGTCGGGACGGCAATCTTCGGTCCTCGTCACTGAGGGTCTCGACCCGAGGAGGAAATCGGATGGCTGGAGTGTGGCGCAAGACGATGAAGTACCTGGGGCTGGTCGAGGACGACGAGCTCGAAGGGATCGAGCACCCGGAGCAGACGGACCTCGAGGAGCCTCAGGGCGGACTGCGCCGGTCGACGATGGCCACCGCCTCTGCGCGGCGCATGAACAGCGAGCCGGCGATCTCAGAGGGTGACGCCATCATCCGGACCATCCCCAAGTCGCGTCCATCATCGGGGACCATCCACCGGGCCGAGCCCAAGCGGTTCAACGAGGCCCGAGAGCTGGGCGATCGGTTCAAGGAAGGCGTCCCCGTCATCATGAACCTGCAGGGGACCGACGACTCCATCGCTCGCCGCTTGGTGGACTTCGCCTCCGGATTGGTCTTCGCGCACGACGGCAAGATCGAGCTGGTGGCCACCCGCGTGTACCTCCTGACGCCCGCCGACGTCGAGGTGTCGGCCGAGGAGCGCGAACGCCTTCGAGAGGGCGGTTTCTACAATCAGTTCTGATCCGTCCGGCATGCCGGGCGGCAGGGATGCAGCGGGGGGACTCTTTCCATGAGGGGCACCGTGCTGACCGTGGTCTGTCTCCTCCTGACCGTGTACTGGGTGGTGTTGTTCGCCCGCATCCTCATGTCGTGGTTCCCCAGACCGCTCAGCGGCATCGGACGAACACTGTGGGACCTGATCCACGACGTCACCGAGCCGCCTCTCAAGCTTGTGAGGGGCCTGCTCCCGCCCGTTAGGATGGGAGCCATGGGCCTGGATCTGTCACCGATCATCGTGTTCATCGCGCTCGGCGTGATCCAGGCGTCGCTGGGATGCGGCTTCGGCTTGTAGACAACCGGGAGGCACGATGGCCAGGAAGAAGAGAGAGAGGAAGGGGCCGCAGCAGGGGTTCGAGCCCGACGCGACCGCGACCCGGCCCCGGCTGACGCCCGTGGAGATCCAGCAGAAGGTCTTCCGCCTGGCGTTCCGCGGCTACAACGAACGCGACGTCGATGAGTTCCTTGACCATGTGACCGAAGACCTCGCCGCGCTCCACGAAGAGAACAAGCGACTGCGCGAGCAGGTCCAGGAAGGCGGGGGACCATCGACCGAAGGCGCCAAGCGACAGGCGGAGACGATCGTCCGCGAGGCTCGCGAGCATGCCGCTCGACTGGTCGAGGAAGCCGAACGCCGGGGGGCCGCCGGAGGAGCCGCCGCCGTTGCCGCTGCGGCCGTTCCTGCATCGTTCCTCGTTCGAGAGCGCGAGTTCCTGCAGCGCATGGCCACGCTGGTGCAGGGCCACGCCCGAGCGTTGAAGGAGGACGCTCGGAGGGGCCGTCCGGCGAAGCCGGCCGAGCCTCCCGTCGTGGTCCCCGCGCCCGAGGTCGAGGCGGAGACAGAGAAGGAGGCCGGGACGGAGCCACCCCGGCCGCTACCCGGCTCGGCGGCCGTCGAGGCCGCGGCGGTGGGAGCCGAGATCGAG
>DAITPV010000044.1:0-10915 GCA_036833435.1 Actinomycetota bacterium
AGGGGATGCTGTGCTCGCCCAAGGAGCTGGGGATCTCCGCGGACCATTCGGGGATCCTGGTCCTGCCGGGTGACCTGGCCCCCGGCGCCGACCTGAAGGAGGTCCTGGAGCTCGACGACGTGGTGCTCGACCTGGAGATCAATCCCAACCGCCCCGACCTGCTCAGCATCCTGGGCGTGGCCCGGGAGCTGGCCGCGGCCACCGGCCAGGACCTGATCCCCCCGGACACCACGGTTCCCGAGACCGTGGACCGGGCCGACCAGGCGGCCACCGTGGAGATCCGGGACCTGGAGGGGTGTCCCCGGTACCTCGCTCGGGTCATCCGAGGGGTTCGGGTCGGCCCCTCACCGCTGATGGCTCAGGTTCGCCTGGCCGCGGCGGGGATGCGGCCGCTCCAGAACGTGGTCGACGCCACGAACTACGTGATGCTCGAGCAGGGGCAGCCGCTCCACCCGTTCGACCTCCGGCGCCTCGCGGGCCCCGGCATCGTGGTGCGATCAGCCGAGGGAGGGGAGCGGCTCACTACCCTGGACGGCGTGGAGCGATCCCTGACCGAGGAAGACCTGCTCATCTGCGACCAGGAGCGCCCGGTGGCGGTGGCGGGGGTCATGGGCGGCGGCGACAGCGAGGTGGGGGAGGACACCGCCGAGGTCCTCCTGGAGAGCGCGAGCTTCGACCCGGTTCGGATCCTGCGAACCGCCCGCCGCCTCGGAACGCGCACGGAAGCGTCCATCAGGTTCGAGCGAGGCGTCGATCCCGAGGCCGTGGACCCTGCCGCGGCCCGGGCCGCGGCGCTGATCGCGGCGTGGTCGGGCGGTGAGGTCCTGGCCGGAACGGCCCACGCGGGAGCCCCGCCGGCCCGACGCACGGTGTCGGTCCGTCCCGAGCGCGCGGGGATGTTGCTGGGGATCGAGCTGTCCTCGGCCGACGTCCGTGAGGCCCTCGGCCGGCTTCGCCTCCCCGCCACCGAGGAGGACGGCCGGGTCGTCGTGGAGGTTCCCTCCTATCGCGTGGACCTCGAGCTGGAGGAGGACCTCATCGAGGAGGTAGGAAGGGTCACCGGTTACGACAAGATCCCGTCCACCCTTCCCGGGGTTCGGAAGGCGGGAGGACTGAGACCCGATCAGCGGCTCCGGCGGCGGATCCGAGCGGTCCTGGCGGGAGGGGGACTATTCGAGGTTCGCTCCACCAGCTTCGCCCCCGATGCCGACGCGCGGTTGTTCCCGCGGGGCACGGCGATCCGCCTGGCCAACCCCCTGTCGGAGCAGGACGCGTTCCTGAGGACCAGCCTGCTCCCCGGGCTGCTCCGAGCCGCGGGGCGGAACGTGGGGAATCGCCGGGCCTCGGTGCGTCTGTTCGAGATCGGCGCCACCTTCGCTTCCAGGGAGCAGGCTCCGGAGGAGGACGAACGGCTGGCCCTGGTGCTGCACGGACCCCGGTCGGAGGAGTGGCCCGGTGACCGGGACGAGCACGACGTCCTGGACGTCAAGGGGATCGTGGAGCACCTGATGATCTCGATGGGGGTCGAGCGATGGACGTTCGGTGAGCCCGCCGGCCCTCCTTATCACCCGGGGCGATCGGCGCTGGTGGTGATCGCCGGCGAGCTCGCGGGGGAAGTGGGGGAGCTCCATCCCCAGGTGGTGTCGGCATTCGACCTTCCGGGACGGGTTGCCGTGGCGGAGATCCCCCTTCCGTCGGTGGTGGCCGCCGCGTCGGGGAGCGTGTCGTACCGCGAGGTGTCCCGGTATCCGCCGATCCGGCGGGATCTGGCGTTCCTCGTGGATGTGGACGTCCCGGCAGGCGCGGTTCGGTCGTCGCTGGAAGAGGCGGCGGGAGATCTGCTCGACCGGGTCGAGCTGTTCGACGTGTTCCAGGGTGACCCCTTGCCGGCGAACAAGAAGAGCCTGGCGTTCACCGTCGACCTTCGGGCCTTGGATCGCACCCTGACCGACCAGGAAGCCGATGGGGTCGTGTCCGCGATCGCCGAACGTGTGGCCGGGGACGTGAGCGCCGAGCTCCGGACCGCCTGAGCGACCGTCACGGGCCCGGGATACACTCGACGGGTGACCCGGGACTTCCTGTCGATCGACGACCTCGCCCCGGAAGAGCTTCACCACATCCTGGAACTGTCGCTGAAGGTCAAGCAGTCACCCGGCGACTACACCAGCCGGCTCCACGGTCGGGCCGTGGCCCTGATCTTCGAGAAGCCATCCACCAGGACCCGGGTGTCCTTCGAGGTCGCCGTGGCTCACCTCGGCGGTCACCCGCTGGCCCTGTCTTCCTCGGAGCTCCAGCTGGGCAGGGGAGAGACCATCGAGGACACCGGGCGGGTCCTGTCCCGGTACTGCGACGCGCTGGTCCTCCGAACCTTCGGCCAGGAGCGCCTCGAGGCGCTGGCTGCGGGCGCCACGGCCCCGGTGATCAACTCGCTCTCGGACTACGAGCACCCGTGTCAGATCCTGGCCGACCTGCTGACGGTGATCGAGAAGAAGGGGGAGCCCGCGGGCCTGACCCTGGCGTACCTGGGCGATGGGAACAACGTGGCCCACTCGCTCCTCCTCGGCGGGGCCAAGCTCGGCATGCGGGTCCGGGTGGCCACTCCCAAGGGGTTCGAGCCCATCCCTCAGGTGGTGCACCGGGCCGAGGAGATCGCCGCCCAGCACGGGGGGTCGGTGGAGGTCGGAGACGATCCCGCCGCCGCGGCCACCGACGCCGACGTCCTGTACACCGACGTGTGGGCCTCCATGGGCCAGGAGGACGAGCACGCCGAGCGGGTCCTGGTGTTCACCGGGTACCGCCTCGACGGCGGCGCGGTGGCCCGGGCCAAGGACGACGTCATCGTGATGCACTGTCTGCCCGCCCACCGGGGTGAGGAGATCACCGACGAGGTGATCGACGGTCCCCACTCCGTGGTCTGGGACCAGGCCGAGAACCGCCTGCACACCCAGAAAGCCCTGCTCCTGTGGCTCCTGGGGGCCGAGTAGCGGACTGATGCGGATCGCGGTCTTCGGGACCGGAGGCGTCGGCGGCTACTTCGGCGGCCGGCTGGCGGAGGCCGGGGAGGACGTCTCGTTCATCGCCCGCGGGCACCATCTGGCCGCCATCCGCAGCCGGGGACTCCGGGTCGACAGCACCGAGGGCGACTTCGTCGTCGATCCGGCTCGAGCCACCGACGACCCCGGGGAAGTCGGACCGGTGGAGGCGGTCATCGTGGGGGTGAAGGCGTGGCAGCTCCCGGAGGCCGCAGCGGCCATGAAGCCACTGGTGGACGGGGACACCTTCATCGTGCCGCTGCTGAACGGTGTCGAGGCACCGGACGTGCTGTCGGCCGCGCTGGGCAGGGAGCACGTGCTCGGAGGACTGTGTCGGATCTTCGCCCACATCGAGGGTCCCGGCCACATCGCACACACCGGCTTCCCTCCGACCATCGACTTCGGCGAGCTCGAGGGGGGCCCGACCCCGCGGGTTCAGCGCCTGTCCGATGCCCTGGGCCGGTGCACGGGGGTCATCCCCACGGTCCACGACGACATCGTGGCCGCCATGTGGATCAAGTTCGCGTTCATCGCCTCGGTGAGCGGGGTCGGCTCGGTGGCTCGGGCGCCCTACGGAGAGGTTCGGTCGGTCCCGCAGACCCGCTCCCTGTTGGAGCAGGCCATGGAGGAGGTCCGGGCCGTCGGCCGGGCCCGAGGCGTGGACCTGGCCGACGACCTGGTCGACCGGATCATGAGCATCGTGGACGCCCTGGCCGCCGACGAGATCCCGTCGATGCAGCGGGACGTGCTGGGGAGTCGCCCGTCGGAGCTCGAGGCCCAGAACGGTGCGGTGGTCCGGCTGGGGGCCGAGGCCGGCGTCCCCACCCCGGTGCACGGGTTCCTCTACGCGTCGCTCCTTCCTCAGGAGCGAGCCGCCCGAGGAGAGGGCTGAACGTGCCCCGGGTCAACAACGACGTCGCGGAAGCGCTCCAGGAGTACTCGGATCTCATCTCGATCTCCGGCGGCGATCCGCACAAGGCCCGGGCCTACGAGAAAGCCGCCCGGTCCGTGGGCGGCTACCACGCCGACCTCTCCGGACTCGACGACAGCGGCCTGAACAAGATCCCCAACGTGGGCAAGTCGATCGCCGTGAAGATCCGCGAGTACCTCGACTCCGGGACCATCGGGTCCCTGGAAGACCTTCGGGCCGAGATCCCCGACGGGGTCCGGGCGTTGATGTCCATCCCCAGCCTCGGTCCCAAGAAAGCCCTGAAGGTGTACGAGGAGCTGGAAGTGGCTTCCGTGGAGGAGCTGCTCGACGCGCTTCACGAGGGCAAGCTCCGAACCGTTCCCGGCTTCGGGCCCAAGACCGAGGAGAACCTCCTGCGGGCCATCCAGGGGATGCAACGCTCGGGCGATCGAGTCCAGCTGGGGATGGCCCTGGACCTCGCGGAGGAGATCCTCGCCGAGCTGCGAACCGTCCCCCAGGTGGTCCGGGCCGACTACGCGGGCTCGCTGCGCCGGATGAGCGAGACGATCGGGGACATCGACCTCCTGGTGGCTTCCGAGACGCCGGTCCCGGTGATGGACGCGTTCACCTCTCTGTCTTACGTGGGAGAGGTGATGGCTCGGGGGAAAACCAAGTCGTCGATCCTCACCACCAAGGGGTTGCAGGTCGACCTCCGGGTCGTAGAACCGGCCGTCTGGGGAGCGGCGCTGCAGTACTTCACCGGCTCGAAGGCCCACAACATCAAGACCCGGGAGATCGCGGTGCGCAAGGGCCTGAAGCTCTCGGAGTACGGGCTGTTCCGGGTGAAGTCCGGCAAGCTGGTCGTGGCCGAGACCGAGGAAGAGGTCTACGAGCGGCTGGGCCTTCCGTGGATCCCACCGGTCCTGCGCGAGGACCGCGGGGAGATCGAGGCCGCCCGGGCCGGGGAGCTGCCGGTGCTGGTCGACCAGGGGGACATCCGGGGAGACCTCCATTCCCACACGGACCTCACCGACGGGCTGGCCCCGCTGGAAGAGATGGTGGCCGCGGCCCGGGAGCGGGACCTCGAGTACTACGCGGTCACCGATCACGCCGAGCTGCTGTACATGCAGCGGATGACCAAGGACAAGATCCTGGCCCAGCGGGACCGCCTCGCCGAGCTGGAGAACCAGGGCGATCTCGTCCTCCTGCACGGGACCGAGCTGAACATCCAGCCGGACGGCTCGGTGGACTGGGACGATGAGTTCCTCGCGGGCTTCGACGTCTGCGTGGCCTCCGTCCACACCCACTTCAACATGAGCAAGGACGACATGACCAAGCGGATCATCCGGGCCATGGAGAACCCGGCGGTGAACATCATCGGGCACCCCACGGCACGGATGATCGGCAAGCGGGCGGGGATCGAGTACGACCTGGAGGAGGTGTTCCGGGCCGCTGCCCGGACCGGGACGGCCCTGGAGGTCAACTCGTTCCCCGACCGGCTCGACCTCAACGACGAGCACATCCTGTGGGCCCGGCGTCACGGGGTGAAGTTCTCCATCGACACCGACTCTCACTCCCCGGTGCACCTTCCGAACATCCGGTTCGGGGTGGCCATGGCCCAGCGAGGGTGGGTGACCAAGGACGAGGTGATCACCACCTACCCGCTGGCCAAGCTGAAGCGGTTCCTGAAGAAGGGCAAGACCTGACTCGGCTGAACCTTCAGCCCCTGCCGCGGCGGTTCTCCGAGCGCGAGTCCATCGAGGTGGCTCCCGACCTCATCGGACGCCTCCTGGTTCGAGACCTGGCCGGCACACGCATGGTGGGGCGGATCGTGGAGGTCGAGGCCTATGGCCGGGACGATCCCGGGAGCCACGCGTACCGGGGGCTGCGCCGCCGGAACGCCTCGATGTTCGGGCCGCCGGCCCGGGCGTATGTGTACATCTCGCACGGTATCCACCACTGCCTCAACGTGGTGTGCCGGAGCCCCTCGGCCGTCCTGATCCGAGCGGTGGAGCCGCTCCGGGGGATGGAGGCCATGGTCGAGCGCCGGGGGTTGGCCGATCAGCGTCTCCTGTGTGCCGGGCCGGGAAGGCTGTGCCAGGCCTTGGGGATCACCCTGGCGGAGGACGGCCGGCCCCTGTACCGGCGGGACGGCCTGTGGCTGGCCGCGGGGGAGCGAGCGGACGACGTGGCGATCACGAAGCGGATCGGGATGTCGGATGCGGTCAACCGGCCATGGCGGTTCGTCGAGCGCGGGAACCGGTTCGCCTCTCGCGTGGCCCGCTAAGGCGAGCTGGCCACCACGATGGTTACCGTGCTGCCCGGCTCCAGCTCGGTCCCGGGCTCCGGGTACTGTTCGATCACCGTGCCCGAAGAGTAGGAGGCGGTCTCCTCGACGGTCTGGGTGACGGTGAACCCCTGGTCCTCCAGGGCCTGGAAGGCCACGCTGCTCGAGGACCCGATCACCGACGGGACCCCGCTGGGAACGTAATCGGACTCGTCGCAGAGCTCGGTAGGCTCGTCACCGGCCACGTACTGGATCTCCCGGACGAACTCCGACGGTGTGGCGTCGGTGGCCACGCATCCCTGGGTGATGTCGATGGACACCGTGACGAAGTCCTCGGCTGGCGGCTGGAAGTCCCGGACGGGCATCCTCGGGGTAACCGCGGCCATGAACGCGTGCCAGATCTCCGCGGGATAGGAGCCGCCGAAGACACGGGAAAGCCGGGTCCGCGGGTAGATCATGGAGATCTGGCCCTCCGGGTAGCCCACCCACACCGCCGCCGACAGCTGGGGGATGAACCCGTAGAACCACGCATCCCGCCACTGCTGGGCGGTCCCGGTCTTCCCGGCCGCGGGACGGCCGATGTTGGCCGCCGTCCCGGTGCCCGAGGTGACGACCTGCTCCAGGACCTGGGTGGCCTGCCATGCCACCGCGGGGTTGACGACCTCGCGTTCCCGGGGCTCGGCCTCGAACAGCACCTTGCTCTGCGCATCCTCGATCCGAGCGATGGCGTACGGAGGGTGGCGGACCCCGTTGGTGGCCAGCGTGCCGATCGCCGACGACATCTCCAGTGTGTTGACCTCGTTGGTCCCCAGGACCGAGGAGCAGAACGGCCGGAGCTCACTCCGGATCCCCATCCGGCGGGCAGTCTCGTTCACCACCTCGGGGCCCACGTCCCGGATGATCTGGGCATACACCACGTTGACGCTGGAGATCGTGGCCTGCTCCACGGTGAGGCTTCCGTAGCTCGACCCTTCGTAGTTCTCCACGTTCCACGGGATCTCGGGTGAGCCGCACGGCGGCTCGTCGAGGACGATCGAGGAGCCCGGGTAGGTCTTGGTCAGCGGGATGCCGTTCTCCAGCGCCGCCACCAGCGCGTACACCTTGTACGCCGAGCCGGCTTGCCGCCCGGTGGAGCCGCCGGTGGCCAGGTTGACCTTGGCGAATCGGTCCTCGGACCGCGGAGCGAAGTAGTCTCTCCCACCCACCATGGCCCTGATTTCGCCGGTCCGGGGATCGACGGCGGTCAGTGCGGCGTACGGGTCGGAGGGCTCGTAGAGGATCTGATCCACGGCGTTCTCCGCGGCCTCCTGCATCCGGAGGTCCAGGGTGGTGTAGATGCTCAGGCCGCCCTTGAACAGGAAGTTGTACCGCTGGGTGTAGGTCTCCCCGAACCGATCGTCGGTGAGGATCTGGTGCTTCACGTAATCGATGAACCACGCCGCCGGGTACTCCCGGCTCTCGATGGCCGGATCGAGCTGAAGGGGCTTCGACGTGGCTCGCTCGAACGCGCGGGTCTGGATCATGCCCAGGTCGCGCATCCGGGACAGGACGAAGTTCCGGCGGGCCGCAGCGGCGAGCGGCCGGTCCAGGGGGTCCCATCGCTCGGGACCGGCGATCAGCCCGGCCAGCATGGCGGCCTGCGGAAGGGTGAGGTCGGACGGCTGCCGGGAGAAGAACGTTTCGGCGCCCTTCTGGATCCCGTAGGCGCCCTGCCCGAAGTACACCGTGTTGAGATAGCGGCCCAGGATCGTCTCCTTGGGAAGCTCGTCCTCGAGCTGCCATGCCAGGGCCGCCTCGCGGATCTTCCGGTCCAGGGTCTGCTCCGAGGTCAGGAGCCGGTTCTTCACGTACTGCTGGGTGATCGTCGATCCGCCCTGCTCGATCTCGCCGGTGGTGGCGTTCACGTACGCCGCCCGGAGCATGGCCTTGAGGTCGATGCCCCGATGGGTCCAGAACCGCTCGTCCTCGATGGCCACCACAGCGTCCTGGACGATGTCGGGGATGGCGTCGATGGGGACCAGCTCGCGATTCTCTTCCGCGTGGAGCGTGGTGATCAGCTCGCCGCGGGCGTCGTAGATCTTCGACGTCTGGGCCAGGGGCTCGACGTCGAGCTGGGCCTCGTCGAGGTCGGGCAGCATGCTGCACCCGGTCGATGCGACGGCCAGAACGGCCAGGAACGCGAGCGGGCGCAGGGGGCGTCGGGCGAGGGAAGCGCCCATTTCGCCTGAAATTATACCCGCGCCTCCAGATTGCACTTGCTAGCATTCGCGACGATGTCCCCGGCTCCGGATGAACAGTTCGCCATCCTGTCCGCGTCGGCCGCCGAGGTCATCCCCGCCGACGAGCTGAAGGCCAAGCTCCAGCGGTCGGTGGCGGAGAGCCGGCCGCTCCGCGTCAAGCTGGGGATCGATCCATCCATGCCAGACCTCCACTTGGGCCACGCCGTGGTCCTGGGTGCCCTCCGCCGGTTCCAGGACCTCGGGCACACCGCGATCCTCATCGTGGGCGACTTCACCGGCCGGGTGGGGGACCCTTCGGGGCAGTCGGAGACCCGGCCGATGCTCACCCCCGAGCAGCTGGAGGCCAACTCCACGACGTACTTCGAGCAGGCCGCCAAGGTCCTGGACATGGACCGGGCCGAGATCCGCCGGAACAGCGAGTGGCTGGCGCCGTTGACGTTCGCGGACGTGGCCGGGCTGGCGGCGAACCTCACGGTGGCCCGGCTGCTGGAGCGTGACGATTTCGCCGAACGACTCCGGTCCGGCAAGCCGATCAGCATGGTGGAGTTCCTGTACCCGCTGATGCAGGGCTACGACTCGGTGGCCGTTCGGTCCGACGTGGAGATCGGTGGGACCGACCAGACCTTCAACCTCCTGGTTGGCCGGGACATCCAGCGATCCCACGGCCTCGAGCCGCAAGTGACGTACACCGTGCCACTGCTCCCCGGGACCGACGGTACCCGCAAGATGTCGAAATCCTTCGACAACCAGGTGGGGCTGGACGATCCGGCCGAGGAGCAGTTCGGGAAGACCATGTCGATCCCCGACGAGCTGATCGTGACGTGGTTCCGGCTGTGCACCGGAGTCCCTGTCTCGGATCTTGAGGAGATCGAGCGAGGCCTGGCCGACGGCTCGCTCCGACCGGACCTGGCCAAGCGGAGGCTGGCCCGGGAGATCGTGACCCGGTACCACGGCCAGGAGGCGGCCGAGGCCGCGGAGAAACGGTTCGACCGAGTCCACAAGGAGCGGGAGCTTCCGGAGGACATCTCGGAGTTCGCGATCCCCGAACACCTGAGCTCTGTCGCCATTGCTCGTTTGGTTGCCGACGCGGGTCTGGCAGGGAGCCGCTCCGAGGCGCGGAGGCTCATCAGTCAAGGTGGCGTGCGCATCGATGGTGAGGTGTTCTCGGACGTCCAGGGTGACCTGCCGCGAGATCAGCTGATCGGCAAGGTGCTCCAGGTCGGCCGTCGCCGGTTCGCCCGCCTCAAATAGGGCTGGGAACCGTGAAGCTGCCGGAGACGCGATACGCGAAGAGCGGCGACGCGTTCATCGCCTACCAGATCGTCGGCGATGGCCCCCTCGACCTGGTCTTGTTCACGGGGATCTTCAGCAACCTCGATCGCCAATGGGAAGAACCCGCCTACGCACGATTCCTGGAGCGACTGGCATCGTTCAGCCGGCTCATCATGTTCGACCCCCCCGGGACGGGCCTGTCCGATCGAGCCCCGGTGCTCCCGACGTTCGAGCAACAGATCGACGACGTGCTTGCGGTGCTCGACACAGCAGGATCCGACCGGGCCGTGGCATTCGGGATCTCGCAGGGCGGACCGCTGGCGGTGCTCCTCGCCGCGTCGCATCCGCGGCGGACGCAGGCCCTCATCCTCTACGGAACGTATCCGTGCGCCCGCCGGGACGCCGACCTCCCGTGGGGGCGCTCGGTCGAGTGGCTGGACGATTACGTCCAGCAGGTTGAAGAGCGCTGGGGACAGGGCACCTTCGTGCCCCAAGTCGCCCCCAGCCGGGCCGGCGATGAAGCGTTCCGCAACTGGTGGGTCCGTTTCGAGCGGTCCGCGTCGGCTCCGGGGAACGCTCTGGCCTACATCCGAGTCAACATCCAGGTCGACGTGCGAGGTGTTCTCTCGGCGCTCTCCGTGCCCACGCTCGTTCTTCAGCGAAACGAAGATACGTACCGTGATCCGCGAAACGCACGGTACCTCGCCGACCACATCCCCGGTGCGCGATACGTCGAGCTGGCCGGCGTCGATCACCTTCCCTACGTGGGGGACTCCGGAGCGATCACCGACGAGGTCCAGGAATTCCTCACGGGTGTCCGTCCGGCCCTCGAACCCGATCGCGTGTTGGCTACCGTGCTGTTCACGGACATCGTGGGCTCCACGGAGCTGGCCGTTGAGCTGGGTGACCACCGATGGCGGAGCCTCCTGGAGGAGCATCACCTCTTGGTACGCAGGGTCCTCGCCAGATTCCGGGGGCGCGAGGTGGACACTGCCGGCGACGGCTTCCTGGTGACGTTCGATGGTCCTGCCCGCGCGGTCCACTGCGCACAGGCGATCGTGGATCAGGTTCGAGACCTCGGTCTGGAGCTGCGGGCCGGCCTGCATACTGGAGAGGTCGAGCTGGCCGGAGAGAGCGTCCGGGGGATCGCCGTCCACATCGGCGCCAGGGTGAT
>DAITPV010000045.1:0-10835 GCA_036833435.1 Actinomycetota bacterium
CGACTGCCTCGAACCTGGTGGGAGGCTGTATCTCCCCACCGCATCGATCCAGGACGAGGGGCGGGTGATCGCCGCTGCTCGCAGGATCTTCGGTGCGTCCAACATGGAGCCCGTTTCGGAGCGAGAGTTTCCCCTTCCCGGACTGGTGGCTCGCTCCCGAGAGGTGGCCAGGCTCATGGCCCAGGGGTTCGTCAACCTCCGGACACGGGGCTCCCGCCTGCTGTGGCGCCTGGCGATCTGGCGCTGCGTCCGAACGTAGGGACCGTCAGTCCTCGGGGGGAGTCACCGATCGGGCCCGGCCGCCCACTAGGCGGGTGACCGCCGCTCGGTACAGGGGCGGCGTCAGGACCCGAAACGCCTGAGGGAACCCCAGCCACCGAGGGACCGAGATCTCCGGGCCGCGACGGTGACGGATGACGTCCACGATCACTCCGGCGACTCGCTCGGGCTTCATGGCGAACGTCCGATACAGACGGTCGCGTTCCAGCTCGGGGTGGGTGAAGCCTTCCGTCGGGACGACCCCCGGGTTGACGGCGGTCACCATGACCCCTTCGGGCTGAAGGTCGTAGCAGGACGAACAGTGGGGGACGTTCCGCGACCTGCTGCAGAACCGGCCCCGGGCACCAGGTCTCCTGGCCGCGTAGGCCGCATGGACCGCCGATCCGACCACCACTCGGGCGGCAGCCTGCCCGGGTTCCGCCAATCCGTCCGTCGCGACGGGTGCGCGTCCCGGGGGAGCCCCTTGCGCCCGCGGCTAGCCCGAATTGGGGAGGGGGCATCGGTTAGTAGACGCAGGTAGGGAGTACCGTTATCCATGATGAGCGAATCCCGAACCTGTCAACACCAGGTGGGGGACACGATCTGCGGGAAGGTCGCCGTGGGCTACCTGGACCTGCGCGCGCCAGGCGTGAGGCCGTCAGACTCCCGAATGATGGTCTGCGAGGAGCACATCAGGGTGTTCGAGACGGCAGAGACCGCGCCGCCGGTAGTCCGGTTCTGAGCAAAGGCATCTCAGAGCGTGCGATGAGATCGCAAACGGATGTCGCTACCTAACTGCTGGATGCGGGCTTTCCCCAGCTAGGCGGTACGGGCTCGAGTTCGTTCTCGAGTGTGTTCGACGAAACGATCTTCCCGTTTCCTAGGAAGACGAGGGCTCGTTCCCGCACAACCACTGGGGCTGGGATGTCTAGTTCCCTTAGTCGGAACTCCCATTCGCACATAGCCCCCGCGGGGAGCTCGTAGATGGTTTGCGGTCCTTCTATCAGCTGCCAGCTGACAGCGCCTGGCTGGTTGTCCATGTGCATCTTGACGTCTTCGACGAACACGGCACTGCGTCCGACGTTGCGCACGGAGACGACCCGACCGGACCATGTCTCGCGGTGCTCAGACCCGCCTGTCGAGACTCCCTGGGGGATGAGCTCAACCTTCACGCGCCCAGTTGACCGTTGCCATGTGTAGACCTGCCAACCTAGGGACAGGGCCGCCAGGGCCAGGGCCACCATCCCGATGGCGAGGGCCGCGTCAAACACGCGACCTAGTGTAAGTCGTCGCTGGCAGGGGACCCGATGCGCGGCCGCGGAGGAAGGACCGCCGGGGAAGTACCCTCCAATCTTGTACGGGTTCCGGAATCCTGGAGGCGCCCTGGAAACCGAGGGGATGGTCAGGCAACCCGCTACGCTAAGATTGTGACTGACCCCTGGTCCATCTTTTGGACCGGCCTGTTCGTTGTGGCTGGGCCCTTGATCGTCGTCTTTCTGAATCAGCACCATCAGCGCAAACAGGGCAGCCTGGAGGACGAACGACGGCTCAGGGACGCTCGACGGGAGAGGTTCCGATCCACCTACGCGACGGTACTTCGAGTGACATCCGAGACCGTCCGGAACGCGAACGAGTTACCAATGACGGTGGTGGCCAGGAGCCAAATTCGGGACTGGGCCAGCCGCTACGCGGAGATTCTGGAACGCGGCCAGGACACGGTTAGAGAAGCCAGGCTCCTGCTCACCATGGAGGACTTTGAACGAGCGAGCCTGCTTGGATTGTTCGACCAGATTCAACACACGTACTTCCGCCTGGAACTGGACGTGTTCGGGGCGACCCAGGAGCCGGAGAAGCTAGACATGCAACAAGTGCGCGCTCGGTGGGAGGAAATCGAAAGACTAAGGGAGGTACTCGTGAAGGAGATCCAGCGCCACTTGGCGGAACTGGATCAGCCGATCTAGGGCTTCGCTCGTTTCCGTACTGGGACGCGCATCCCGAGGGCCAGCCCGACGACGTCCGGGCGCGGATCAGCGAGGGCCAGCGACGCTGGTGGGCAAGGAGAAGGGCCGGGTCTCCCGGTCGGGGGGACGGCCCGGCCCCACGCCTAGGGGGTTGGTCGCCTGCGCCAGAATGCTCGGGTGGTTCCCACCACCCAGATGATCAGGGGGATTGAGATCCCCACCAGCTGCCACCAGGAAAACTCCAGGACCCCCAGTCCTGTTAGTACCCAGCACGCGATCGTAGCCGCTGCCGTGGCGGGCAGCACCAGGAGGTACGCCAGGTCGATGGCGGTCCTCAATCGTGGTGTCATGCGCGCCTGAGCGTCGGTCATGTACGGCTCTGATGGCGTGCCCGGCACGAGTCCCCCAGGAGGCGCATGCATCGCTTCCTTTTTGCGGCTCATCACCAAGCCTTTCGTTTCCGTCGCCATCACCCAAACCGAATTGATCTCCGTTATCGGTTGACTCGCACCTCCTTCCTGTGGGCGTTCTCGATCACAGCCATCCTCAGTCCGGGCTCGCCGCCGTAGCTGTCCTTCACGTCGTCGCCTTCGTCCACAGCCACGATGGTGCGACCCAGCTTCGCCTGTTCCACGGCCCAGCCGTAGAAGAGGATTGCCCTTCGCACCGCTTCTGCCTGAGAGACCTGCGTGAGGTCACTCACGGACTTCAGGTACTCGAGGAGCGCGTCGTTGAGTTCCACCGGAAGGCGACGCCACCTCGTCTTGCGCGCCGTGGAGCCAGTCGTCTTCCTGTTGGTCTGACCTTCCGGTGGACGCGCCCTCCGCGACGCCGTCGAACGCGACGTCTTCATTGGGTCGTCTCCTTTCCGCCTCTAACCATCGGTCTCCTTCCACCTCTGACCACCCGGCTCCGTGCGGCCGGAAGCCGGTGGTCCATGCCCGGCCGGTCGCTTCCCCACGATCGGTCGGGGTGTTCCTTGCGGTGGTTGCATCTATCTCGCCCAGTGCTTGGTGCGGATTCCCATCCGAGTTCTTCACCTCCTCTCAGCGGATGCATGCGCTCTCCTTTCATGGTCCACAGTATGTCCACAATATGGTCACCCGTCAACCCCTTCCGTGGCCAGGGGATGGTCCTAGCCGGGCCAGGTGTGAGTGGCGCTCCTGGGCCATTTCGGAGCCACTTAGACGCTTAGAAACGGCCCCCGATCCGGGCCGCTGGACGCCGTCTGAACAGAGCTGCAGGCCTGAGATTCGATAGGTCGTCGGCGGCCGCCAGGGGGGTGGCCTCGGCGAAGGAGGAACGGCATGTGAAGCAGCGGAGCCTGGACCGGCGGACGCACACCGCGATCCTGAAGGAGCTCCGGGCGAAGAGCCCCCGGGCGACGATCCCCGAGGACCACGACCTCCCGGCCTTCGTGGTCGGGAAGATCGCCGCGGCGGCGGGCCTGGGGAAGGTCAGGGCTGAGGTCCGGCGGGCAGACAAGGCGATCGTTGAGAAGTGGCTGGCGGCCGGGAAGCCCGCCCGGCGCCGGTCCCGGAAGCCTGCCGCCTAAGCCAGCTCGACCCACGGCCCCCGGTTCCCGCCGGGGCTCGTGGTGCGTCCGGGGCTAGTCGGAGTGGACGCGCGGCCGGTACCGGCGCGCGGCGAACCCGGCGATCCTTCGGTAGAGCCGCGGAGCGAGTACCTGGACCGCCGCCGGGGGACCGGCCCACCCCGGGATCGAGACGGTCCCGACACGGCCGCGCCGGACGACGTCGACGATCTTCCCCGCGACCTCCCCGACGGTTAAGCTGAGGAACCCGGGCGGGTTCCGGTGCGGGAACCCCTCCGTCGGTACGAACGCCGGGCAGACGGTCGTCACCCGCAGGCCGTTCGGGGCCTCGTCGCACAGCAGGGATTCGGCGAAGGCCACCACGGCATGCTTCGACGCCGTGTACACCGTGGCACCCGGAAGCGCATATCTGCCGGCCAGCGAGGCCACGTTCACCACGTGCCCCTTCGCCTGGAGGAGCATCGGCAGGAACAGCTTGGTGGCGTACAGGACCGACAGGTAGTTCGTGGCGGTTACCTTCTCGATCCGGTCGAGGCTCAGATCGGCGAACCGGCCGCCGCCGGGGATGCCGGCGTTGTTGATGAGCACGTCGCACCGTCCATGCTCACGTTCGGTGTGGTCCCGGAGCTCCTCAAGGTCGCCGAGGATGGTGACGTCGCACCGTCGCCATGTGGCCGAACCGCCACGCTTCTCGATGGACTCGGCCAGCTCCCGGAGCTTGTCCTCGCGGCGGGCGGCCAGCACCACCGTGGCACCCTCGTTAGCCAGCGCTGTGGCGGTGGCCTCACCGATCCCGCTCGAGGCTCCGGTGACGACGCAGATCTTGCCGGCGATGCCGGTCACTGACCGGACACGGCCATCAGGGTCTGTCCGCCGTCGACCACGATGACGGCGCCGGTGATGAATGCGGCCGCGTCCGAGACCAGGAACCGGGCCACGTTGGCCACGTCCTCGGGCTGGCCCCACCGGCCCATGGGGATCATCTCCTTGATGGTCTCGTACCAGGTGGGGTCCTGACGGGCCTGCGAGTTCATCTCGGTCTCCACCCAGCCCGGTGCGATGGCGTTGACCCGAACCCCGAAGCTGGCCCACTCCCGGGCCACGGTCTTGGTGAAGTTGATGAGCGCCGCCTTGGCCCCGCCGTAGTACGTGAGACCGGGGCTGGCGATGAACCCGGCCACCGAGGCCACGTTGACCACGGATGCGGCCGCCCCCTTGGGGATCAGGATAGGCGCCGCCGCCTTCGTCGCGTAGAACGCGCTGGTGAAGGTGATCTTGAAGTACTTCTCGAATCCGTCTTCCCGGATCTGGTCCACGGTCGACATGAACGGAGCGGCTCCGGCGTTGTTCACCAGGATGTCCAGAGTTCCCAGCTCCCCGACGGTCCGATCGATCATGGCCTGCACCTGGTCTCGGTCGGCCACGTCGGTGGGAACGGCCAGGGCCCGCCGGCCGAGGCCCTCCAGGTCGGCGACCGTCTTGTCCAGGTCCTCCTGGCCTCGTGCGGAGATGGCCACGTCGGCCCCCGCCTCGGCGAGCGACAGGGCGATGGCCCGTCCGATCCCCTTGCTGCCGCCCGTGATCAGGGCGACCTTTCCGTCGAGCTCGGGCACGGTTCTCAACCCCCCGTAAGATGGAATGAGTGAGAAGCAAACCATACTCGGAGGCCGAACCGGACCTGTGGGAACCGGGGTCGTTCCCCCGCGATCGCCTGCGCGCGGCGATGGTCCACGGCGGCGTCGCCGGGGTGAACTCCCACGACCGCCCCAACGTGCTGTGGAAGATCAAGCGACTGATCGAGGGCGACGCCACCTCCCAGTTCGGGCTCTCCGGGGTGAGCGGCGGCTCGCTCCAGCAGGTGCTCGGGATGGTGGCGGCACTCTCGGGCATCGACCCCGACCCGTCGCACCGACACGGCCTAATCGTGGTGGACGCCGACCGGGTCATCGAGGCGCTGGAGGCGATCGGTGACCGGTTGGCTCTGGCGGCGAAGCGAGGGGAGCGGGTCCTGATGGCCACCGGACACCCCTCGGGCCTCCCGCTCCTGTACCAGGGCGTCGGTGAGCTGGTCGTCGACGGCGGAGGGAAGCTGATCCGCCCGCTCGAGGGGTTCACCTGGGAGGAGGGCGGCCGGCGCCGTCAGATCCGGTATTTCCAGGGCGTGGCCGTGCTCACCGACCGGGCCTCCACGTTGCACACCCACAGCCCCACGGGTATGGAGCGGATGCTCGAGGAGGTCACCCCCGACCTGGTGTTCGCCGACCACGGGTTCGCCGGCGCGGCCATCGAAGCCGGAGTGGACACGGTGTCGATCGCCGACGTGAACGATCCGGCACTGGTGGTGGCCCGGGCCCAGGGCCGGGCCGGACCCGTCGTGGTCATGGACGACAACGTCCAGCCCGAGGTTTACTGGCCCTGCTTCCAGGTGATCGCGTCGAGGTTCGGTTCCTCGGCGGGCGACTGACCCACCAGCTCCGCCAGGCGCGACGCGTGCCGCGGGGCGGCGGTTCCCTCCTCGTGCTTGAAGTACGCGTACACGTCCCGCCCGTCCGACAGCGCGTCCTCGATGCGGGCCGCCCACTTCCCCAGGGCATCGTCGTCGTACACGTCGCGCCGGAGGCGCAGGTACACGAACGGCTTGGACAGGATCGGATCGCCCGCGGACTGTTCCATCTCCGCGAAGCACCAAGCCACTCCCCGCTCGGACAGCAGGTCCCGGGCCTCCTTCCAGGACTCGTGGCGGAACTCCATGGCGTATCGGACCGTGGGAGGGAGAGAGGCCAGGAACCCTTCGATGAGGCCGCGGTCGTATCGAAGGGTGGGAGGGCACTGGAAGAGGATGGGGCCGAGGCGCTCGCCGAGCATCCGAGCCCGCTCCAGGAACTCCGACACGAGGTCGTCCGCATCCTTCAGCCGGCGGGTGTGAGTGATCCGGCCGTGAGCCTTCAGGGCGAACCGGAACGCCGGCCCCGTTCGCGCGGCCCACGTCTCCATGGTCTTGGGCGAGGGCGAGCGCCGGTACGTGTAGTTGATCTCTACCGAAGGGAACCGTCCCGCGTAATACGACAGCATGTCGGCGTCCTTGAGATCCTCGGGGTAGAAGTCCCCCTTCCAGCCCGGGTATCCGAATCCCGACGTCCCCAGGTACAGCGTGCCCGCCACGTCCGGATTCTCGCACCGATGAACCAGCGACCTGGGGTCGGCTACAATCCGCGAAATGGCTCAAGTCCGAGAGGCTCGTTTCGTGACCGCGAATGAGGTCGCCCCCACCCGGGCGTCCCACATGACCCTGTACCGGCTCAACCACATGACCAGCACCAGCACAGCGGAATAGCCGCCGGCCGCGGAGCCGAGCCTCCCAGGGATGCCCTGGAGGCCCGGGATGGACCCATACGATGACGTCGTCACGCGAGCGGTTACCGCTCGCGGTTTGACCCTTCTACTCGGCGGATTGGACTCCGGGAAGAGCACCTTGGCCCGGAGGATCGCCGGGGCGGGGATCGAAGGTGGGATGACCGTGGGGCTGCTGGACTCCGACGTGGGCCAATCCACGGTCGGTCCTCCCACCACGGTCGGACTGCGGCTGTGCAGGAGCGCCTCGGACCTCGAGCAGCCGTCTCTGTTTCGAGCCGACCACATGGCCTTCGTGGGCTCCACCTCGCCACAGGGCCACCTGGTGCCGCTGGTGGTGGGCACCAGGCTGCTCCTGGACCGGGCCCGGGACCAGGGCGCGGACCTCGTGGTGGTGGACACCACCGGTCTGGTGTCCGGGGTGTACGGACAGGTGCTGAAGTTCAACAAGGTGGGCCTCCTGAAGCCCGACCTGGTGGTCGGCCTGGCCCGCGGCGAGGAGCTCGAGCCCCTCCTCGGCGTGATCCGGAGGTTCTTCGCGGCCCAGGTGCTCTCCGTGGGGATCCACCGGAGCGTGGTGCCCACCTCCGTGGAGCAGCGGGCCTCCCACCGAGAGGAAGCCATGGCCCGGTACTTCACGGAACCGCTCCAGCGCTGGCGGGTGAAGCCCACCGTGTTCATGCCGTCCCTCCCGGACCTGTTCGATCTGACGGCGCTGGACCACCTCGTGGTGGGGCTGTCGGACGGTGAGGGTGGCTGCATCGGCCTTGGGTACCTGGAGCATCTGGCCGAGGACGGAGGGCTCCGGCTCATCTCACCCGTCGCGGAGGCTCCAAAAGCGCTTATCCTGGGATCAGTACGGTTGGAGGAGGGGTTCAAGGCTCGTCGGGTGGACCTCCACAACCTGCTCGGATCCGACTGAGACCTCCTGGAGAGGAGAACTAATGCCTTCGGTCGTCAAGAAGCGGCGCAAGAAGATGCGCAAGAAGAAGCACAAGAAGCTGCTGAAGAAGACCCGCTGGCAGCGTCGTCAGCTCGGCAAGTAGGCGTGGCACCCGGGCCTCCGCGCTCGATCGCTCGGTGACCCGGCCGATCCTGTTCCTGTCGGACTTCGGCCTCGAGGAAGAGTACGTGGGGGTCTGTCACGCGGTCATCGCCCGCGACGCCCCCGACGTCCGGGTGATCGATCTCGCTCACGGGATCCCTCCCCAAGACGTCCTGGCCGGAGCGATGTCGTTGGTCGCTGCGATGCCCCACATCCCCGCGGACGCCGTGGTGCTTGCCGTTGTGGATCCGGGAGTTGGGACGGAGCGGCGCCCGGTGGCCCTCGAAGCCGGTGAGGCGATCATGGTGGGTCCGGACAACGGCCTCCTGATCCCCGGGGCCACCACTCTCGGAGGGATCCGGCGCGCGGTGGCCATCGATCCGGGGAGGGTGGCTCGCGGGCCCATCTCCGCCACGTTCCACGGCCGGGATGTGTTCTCTCCCACGGCCGCCAGACTGGCCTCGGGTGCCTCGCTCGACGACGTCGGCCGGGAGATCGATCCGGAGACGCTCATCCGGCTCGAGGAGCCCGCGCTGCAGGTCGCCCCGGGCCGGATCGATGCCGAGGTCATCGGGGTCGATCGGTTCGGCAACCTCCGGCTGAGCGCTGGGCCAAACGACCTACACGAGGCCGGGGCGACGAGGGGGACCGAGCTCGCGCTCGGCACTCCGAACGGAAACGTTCCCGTGACCTGGGTGGCCACGTTCGCCCATGCCCCCGCGGATGGATACGGGATGGTGGTCGACTCGGCGGTACGGATGGCCGTGGTGCGCAACGGGGGGAACGCTGCGGACGAACTGAAGCTGCACCGCGGTGACCGCGTCACGCTGGCCCTCCGAATTGATGGGGTAGGGTAAGTCGTCGTGGGACAACGCGTCCTGATCACCGGGATCTCCGGTCACCTCGCCACCAAGCTGGCCCGCCGCCTGGAAAGCGATCCGGACGTCGAGTACGTGGCGGGCATCGGGCTCGAGGAGCCGGCGGGCGATCTCGACCGTACTGAGTACGTGCGCGCGGACATCCGCAATCCGCTGACGGTCAAGGTCTTGCAGACCACCGAGGTGGACACGGTGGTGCACCTCAACATCTTCGCGACTCCCGGCGGCCTCGGAGGCCGCAACCAGATGAAGGAAGTGAACGTCATCGGGACCATGCAGCTGCTGGGGGCGTGTCAGCGGGCCGAGCGGGTCCGGAAGCTGGTGATGAAGTCGACCACCGCGGTCTACGGCGCGGATCCCCGCGACCCTGCGCTGTTCACCGAGGGGATGGTGTCCCGCTCGGAGCCCCGGCACGGGTACACCAAGGATGCCGTGGAGATCGAGCGGTACGCCCGGGCATTCGCTCGCCGCCG
Source organism: Actinomycetota bacterium (assembly GCA_036833435.1). GTDB lineage: Bacteria > Actinomycetota > UBA4738 > UBA4738 > CALAEC01 > DAITPV01. Next base: position 9,522 of record DAITPV010000045.1, read on the forward strand.
TCCGGACGTCCCCCTCACGGTGCTGAGGTTCGCCAACTTCATGGGCCCGGAGATCGACACTCCATTCACTCGATATTTCTCGTTCCCCGCGGTGCCCACGGCGATGGGGTACGACCCCCGCCTGCAGTTCGTCCACGAGGACGACGCCGTGGAGGTGATGTACCGAGCCGTGCGGGAGGACCATCCGGGCGTGTTCAACGTGGCCGGGGAAGGCGTGGTGTACCTGTCACAGGCACTCCGGTTGATGGGCCGTCCCTCGGTTCCAATCGTCCTGCCGTTGGTGGCCCCGGTGGCCGGGATCGTGCGTCGGCTCGGCATCGTCGATTTCGCCACCGACCAGCTCAGATACATGATCTACGGGCGAGTTGCCGACACCACGCGGTTGCACCACGAGTTCGGATACCGGCCTCGCTACCCGACCAAAGAGGCGCTGATGGACTTCGCCCGGGGACGGCGGATCCAGCGGATCCTCTCCGAGGAGCGATTCGCGGAATGGGAGCAGGACCTGAACGCGTTTTTGCGCCGGAAGAACCAGGAGAAGTTCGAGAAAGCACGGAGGAGCTGAGCGTGGCCGAAGTCATCCCCATCACTCGCGGCGAGCCGGAGCAGCGATGCCGGGCCATCACGTCGAAGGGGGATCGGTGCCGCAACCGAGCCGTGGATCCCGACGGGTACTGCGGGATCCACCGCACCGTGCGCACCAGGACCCCTCGGCGGAACGATCGGATCGAAGAGGCGCTGTCCTTCCTGCGCCGCCGCCTGACCGGTGAGTACGACGTCGACGAGTTCGGGTTCGACCCCCAGCTGACCGAGGAGGTCCTGGCCCCCATCGCCCGGTTGTTCCACAAGCGATGGTGGCGGGTCGACTGGATCGGCCTGGAGAACATCCCGTCCGACGGCGCCGCGTTGCTGGTGTCGAACCACGCCGGGACCGTGCCCTGGGACGCGGTGGTCATGAAGTTCGGCGTGCTCGACCATCACCCGGCCCATCGACACGTCCGTCTCCTCGCTGCGGACCTGGCCTTCAAGATGCCGTTCATCGGCGAGTTGGCCCGCAAGTCGGGGAACACCCTGGCCACCGAGGAGGACGCCCGCCGCTTGTTGGCGGAGGGAGAGCTGCTCGGCGTGTTCCCCGAAGGGTTCAAGGGCGTGGGCAAGCCGTTCCGGGACCGGTACAAGCTCCAGCGGTTCGGGCGAGGCGGGTTCATCGAGATCGCCCTCCGGACCGGGGCCCCGATCATTCCGGCCGCCGTGGTGGGCTCGGAGGAGATCTATCCGATGATCCACAACGCCAAGACCCTGGCACGGCTCGGC
>DAITPV010000046.1:0-10826 GCA_036833435.1 Actinomycetota bacterium
CAACACGCCCGATGTCCTGACCGACGCGACGGCCGATCTCACCTGGGCCCTGATCCTGGCGGCCTCGAGGCGGGTGGTCGGAGGGGATCGGATGCTCCGATCGGGCCGGCCGTGGGCCTGGGCCCCGGACTTCATGCTGGGCCGGGAAGTCAGCGGGAAGACCCTGGGCCTGGTGGGCTACGGACGCATCGGACAGGCGGTGGCCGCGCGTGCGGCTCCGTTCGGCATGCGGGTCGTGTACAACTCCCGGGTTCCCCGGCCCGACCTCCCCGGCCGGCACCACGGGTTCGAGGAGCTCCTGGAGCAGGCGGACATCATCAGCGTGCACGTCCCACTGAACGACCGAACCCGGCACATGTTCGGGGCCAAGGAGTTCCGAGCCATGCAGCCCACCGCGGTGTTCGTCAATACCTCACGCGGCCCGGTGGTCGACGAGGCCGCGCTGGCCGAGGCTCTGGAGAAGGGGGAGCTCTTCGCCGCGGGCCTGGACGTCTACGAGGACGAGCCGAACGTCAACCCCAGGCTGCTGGCCCTGGAGAACGTGGTGCTGGCCCCCCACCTGGGGAGCGCCACGGTGGAGACCCGGCTGGCAATGGCCATGCTGGCCGCGGAGAACCTGGTCGACGCACTCGAGGGCCGGGAGCCCCGAGCGGTGGTCAACTCCGAGGTGCTGCGGTAGCCGACTCGCTGAACAGCTCGCCGGCGGCCATCTTCAGGTCGTCGACGCCCTGGAGCTCGTCGTCGTAGAGCGGCAGCACCGCCCGGACCTGGTCGCCGAACGTCTCCCCGATCACCCCCAGGTGCTCCTGCTGCATGGCCACCCGGTTCTTGACGAAGTCCGGCAGTGTCTCCCCTTCCTCGGTGGTGATCACCTGGTTGACCACCACCCCACCCACGGGGATCCCGAAGTCAGTGAACCACGAGATGAACCGCTTGATGACCGCGATCGGTAGCGCCTCCGGGAGGGTCACGAAGAAGAACGCGGTCTTCTCGGGGTCGGTCAGCAGCTCCTTCGCCTTGCCGATCCGCTCCCGGAAGTCCAGCAGGTACTCCATCAGGGGGTCGTCCTCCTTCTTCTTGGAGAACGACAGAATCTCCCGGAGCGACTGGGCCTCCTCCCGGGACTTCACCATCTTGTTGACCCACAGCCCGTACACCTTGGACATCCCCAACAGACGCCGGGCGTTGGCCGTGGGAGCCGTGTCGAACACGTAGGCCTCGTATTCGTCCTTGAACATCAGCTCCACCATGTTCTCGAACATGGCGGACTCCTCGAACGCCGGGTTCATGGTGGCCGCCTCGACGAACTCGTTGGCCTGGGTCTTGATGTCCGCGAACTTCAGGAACCACTGGACCTTCTCCCGGATCTCCTTCTTGGACCGCTCGATGGCCTCCCGGGTGTCGATCTCGTAGGCCCACAGGTTCTCGGCGCCCCGGACCTCGGTGTGCCGTCCGAACACGTCCTGGTCCAGGAGGCCGGACAGGCTGTGTACCGGGTTCGTGGACGCCAGCAGGGTTCTCTTCCCCTCCTGGGCCAGCCACGCCGCGGTGGCTCCCGCCAGCACCGTCTTCCCCACGCCGCCCTTCCCTCCGAAGAACACGTACCGAAGGTCGGGATGCTCGCTCAGGTACCCCCGCATCGGGGTACCGGTCTCCACCACCGCCTGGGCCATCGCTCAGCCCTCCTCGTACATCTGCTTGGCAACCTTCTCGATCATCTCCAGCCCGGCCACGTCTCGCTCGAACTCCGGCACCCGGGCCAGGAGCTGATCGCCGAACGTCGAGTCGATCTCCTTGAGATACCGCTTCTGCATCTCGATCCGGTTCCGCAGGTAGGCGGGGACGTCCTGGTTCAGGAGGTCCTCGGGGATCACCCGGTTCACGATGTATCCGCCGATGGGCACGTCGAACTTGGCGAACAGCTCCGCCGCCTTCCGGGTGTCCACCAGGATCATCTCCTCGGGGATGACGACGAAGAAGAACGCGGTCTTCTCCCGGTCGGTGAGGATGCTGGAGGCGGTCCGGATCCGGTCCCGGATCAACCGGAGCTCCCCGAGGATCTCGTCCTCCTCGACCTCCTCGTCCTTCTTGATGCGGGAAACGACCTCCTGGTACTCCTCCATCTCTTCACGAAGCTTGGTGATCTTGCCGATCCACTCGTCGTAGACCTTGGCCATCGACAGGTAGTACAGGGCGTGGCCCAGGGGCACCAGGTCGTAGATGTAGTAGTCGTAGTCACCCTGGATCACGATGTCGACGACGGAGTCGAAGATCGCCGACTCCTCCATGGCCGGCTCCGCCGAAGCTGCCTGGATGTAGTCCTCGATCTCCTCGGGGACCTCCTCCATGCTGTACCGGTCCCGGATCTTCTGCCGGATCTCGTCCTGGTACTCCTTGATGTGCTGGTCGGCGTCGATCTCCTGGGCCCACAGGTTCTCGACGATCTTCACCGGGCCCTTGCCAAAGATGTCTTTCTGGAAGATGTCCGACAGGCTGGCCTGGGGATCCACCGAGAACACCAGGACCCGGTGGCCCTGCTTGGCCAGCCACCATGCGGTGGCCGCGGAGAACGTGGTCTTCCCCAGCCCTCCTTTTCCGCCGAACATCACGTACCGCCGCTCGGGGTGCTCGTGGAACACGGCGGCGAGGGACTTGCCCTTCGTCTGGATCAGCTGGTCGGCCATGATCAGAACAGGGCGTCCGTGACGTCCTTCTCCCGAAGCATCCGTCGCTTCCACGTGGACACCTGGGGCACGACGTAGGGGAGCAGGCGCATCGAGTAGTACGGCGGCAGGATCGGCACTCCCAGCATGTCGCCCATGGTTACCAGGATGAAGAGGTGCTCCATGCTGGCCCGGGTCCTAAGCGCGTACCGGGTCATGTCGTGGGAGGCCATCCCGTAGGTGACCTGGCGCATCTTGGAGAAGAACCCCTTGAGCCCCTTGGGGCGCTCGCCCTCCTGGGCTTGGGGGATCTCCTGTTCTCCCTTTTGACCTTCAGCCATGTCTCCTCCTCACACCCCGTGCAGGTCGTAGTCGTGCTCTTCGTGCATCTCTCGCTCGCGAAGTACCCGCCGCTTCCATGTCTCCACGCTGGGCACCACGAACGGCAACAGCCGGAGGGAGTAGTACGGCGGCAGGATCGGCAGGCCGACCATGTCGCCGACCGTGACCGCCATGAACAGGGATTCCAGCGCGGCACGCGACTCGGTGGCGTGGCGGACGAACTCGTAGCCGGTCATGCCGTACAGGAACTCGCGCAGTGCTCCGCGCAGCCCGCTCCGAGAACCGGCCCGCTGTGCCATCAACCATCCCTCCCAGTCCTACCCATCACCGGCACGCCCCACCCCCCGGTGATCGGCGGCCCGAGGTCCTCCATACTGTGGCCCGTGTCGGACCTTCCCCTGATCGGCGGGCTGGCCGTGGTGCTCCTGGTCGCGGTGATGGTGTGGTTCGCCCTGGGCACGCAGCGGAACGTCCGGCGAGGCAATGACCTGCTCCGGTGGCTCCAGGGTGGGCTGCCGCTCCTCGGCCCAAGAACCTCGATGCGGTGGCTGGGAAGCTCCGCGGTGGTCCTGAAGATCCCCGAGGCCAAGGGGCCGTTCCGGGAAGCCGAGGTCGTGGTGGTCCTCGAGCCTCGGGACGTCGCGCTGCTGTGGATGTTCTCCCGCCGGCGAGGGCGCCGGGACTTCCTGATCCTCCGGGGGTGGCTCCGGCGATCCCCCGGACTCGAGGTCGAGGCCGGCGACAGCCGGGGGTGGACCGGCGACGACCGCCTCAAGCGCCTGGACCTCGAGGCATGGACCGACGCCGGCTGGGGAGACGAGCACGTCCGCATGCTGACCAACGGCGACGAGGCGGGGATGGGCCGGCAGGCCTGGGACGCATTGAAGGAGGCCTCCGGTGGGGTGTGGCGATTGTCGATCCGCCGTGAGCACCCCCACCTCGAAGCACACGTGAAGCCCCCCGAGCCCTCGGTCTCCGCCGAGCGGCTCATCCGGGCGTTCCTCGATGTCGGGGAGTCGGTCACCGGAACGAGGTGAGAGGCCGTGCCCCGGCACGGCCTCTCTCCCCCGGGCCGAGTTATCGACTCCCTCCCGTCATCGCGGGCTCCCGCTTCTCCTCCACTGAAGCGGCGCGGAACCGTACGTAGGACCGGTACCCGTCGTAGCCGATGAACAGAGAGGCCACGACCAGGAGCACGGCCACCACGATCATGGCCCACGCTCCGGCAGCAGCGATCCCGGACACCCCCTCAGCGGTGGCGATGGTCTCGAACAGGTTGTACGCCGTCACCAGCGACGCGGCGATGGTGGTCACGTACATGAAGACCATGGGGATCCCCGCGAACGCGGGGTTCCGGCCAACCGAGGCCAGCCACACCGTCACGATCAGCAGCGACAGCGCCGCCATCAGCTGGTTGGAGGCCCCGAACAGCTGCCACAGGTACACCCAGGTGCCGGTGAGCACCAGGCCGATGGCCAGAGCCATGGAGATGATGGAGGCGACGTGCTGGTTCTTGAACCCCACCCAGCGCTCGCCGACCCACTCTCCGAGGGTCACTCGCATCAGCCGGAACACCAGCTGAACCACCGTGAGCACGATGATCACGAACACGCCGAACCCGATCGCGGTCCCGTACGTCACGTCCAGCGCGCCGAACGTGGCCACGTTGAGCAGGCTCCCCACTCCGGCGGCGAACCCGCCCGCGCCCACCAGGCCGGTGATCGCCACGGCGGTCAGGGACAGCAGCCCCAGGGTGTTCTCCGAGAACATCCCGCCGCCACCGACCGGCAGGGCGTCGGTCTCGAACTCGAGCTGCCGGGCGGTCCCCACCGATCCGAACAACGCGTGCCACCCGGAGATGGCCCCGCAAGCGATGGTCACGAACAGCATCGGCCACAGGGGCTGGAGCGCCCCGGTGGACTGTTCGGGAGAGAACCCGTTGTAGCCGGCGATCTGGAAGCTCCCGTCGGTGGCCCCGTCGACCAACCCCAGCGGCGCCAGGACTGCTCCGAGGGCGGCCATCCCGATGGCGAGGGCGGTGATCCAGAACCCGATGTAGTTGACGGGCTGGGCGAAGCGCCAGATCGGCAGGTTCGCCCCCAAGTAGCTGAACACCAGGAGGAACAACGCCCACATGATGTAGCTGGGGAACACGAAGATGGTCTCTGTGGCCGGGTCGTACGTTGGGCTCTCCACCGTCTCGCCGGTCGCGGGATCACGGGTGATCCGAGGATCGGCACCGGTGGGGTCCTGGACGCCGTACAGCGGCTCGTCGCCGTTCACCGCGTCGTTGAGCGCCACCGTCGGCCCGCTGATGACCCCCGATTCCCAGTCGGGCGGGGACGTCTCGAGGTCCGCCCCCACGGGACCGAGGGCCATGGCCAGGATCGTCACCGCGACCACCAGGAACGTGGTCCCCAGGATGTTGGCCTTGCGCTTGTAGATCAGCCATCCGGCCAGCATGCCCATGATGGCCAGGGTCAGAACCCCGAACGGGACATCCGGACGGGCGGCCAGGATGGCAGCCATGATCCCCACGAACGCGCCGGCGATCAGCAGCAGGTAGAAGAAGATGAACACGTAGAGAATCCGGCGGGTCCTGGGCGAGATGAGTCGGTGCGCCACGGCGGCCAGCGAGTTCCCGTCGTTCCGAACCGCCACCATGATCGCGCTGTAGTCGCTGGCCCACCCGATCAGGCTGACGCCGACCATCAGCCAGATGATCGATGGGGCCCACCCCCACAGCGCGGCCGCGGTGATCACCCCGACGATCGGTCCCGCCGCGGCGATCGATTTGAAGTGATAGCCGTACAGGACGAACCTGCTGGTGGGGACGAAGTCGACCCCATCCATGTACATCCGGGCCGGAGTGGCCCGCTCGGGATCCGACTGGATGACCCTCCGGTCGATCTGCTTCGCGTAGAACCGGTATGCGACGAAGATGACCACGATCCCGATGAGCACGACCCACAGTGAGTTCATCCTTCACCTCCTGGGCGTAGAAGGTCTCTGATCACTCCCTGATCCGCTCGCTCGCTTCCTGCGCACCTCCTCCCCGGCTCAGTTCATCGGAGCCGTCAGGTACCGCTCGATGATCTGCCCGGCTTTCTCCAGATCATTCCCTACGTAGCGCTGCTCACCCTCGACTACCACGGCGGGGTACCGGCGCAGCCGGTGCCGGAAGGCCTTCCACACTCCCTCCATGGAGGCCACGTCCACCACCTTGATGCGGAGCTTCCTGCCGAACCGTTCGTTGAGGTTGTGGACCCAGGTGGACACCTGGCCGTATTCGCGGCGGAGATCTTCGGGAAGGGCGTCGCGGGCCTGCTCGCGGCGCAATCGGTCGGCGATGCCCGTGTGTCGGAAGGTCAGCTCGCAGTGCTGACAGTGCGCGAAGACCGTGGGCGCGTAGGTGATCACTTCCACCTTTACCGGCTTCATCGCCTCGGCCCGGGATGCTAGCACCGGGGTCGTACCGGGGCTAATCGGCCCGTTCGGGTGCCTTTCGGACGACCAGGGTCATCCCCTCAACCCGTTCCACGATCACCGGCTCTCCGGGGGTCCCCTCAAGCACCTCGGCTCGGTAGGAGGATCCGCGGATCCGGACCCGGCCATCTGGGGCCAGGATGCCCAGCTCACCGACCAGGCCCTCGATCCCGGCACGTGGCCGCTGGCGGACGGCCCATCTCCACAAACGGAACTCGAAGAGCTCGAACCCGGCCAGCAGGACCACCACCACCAGCCACCAGGGGAACGGAAGGAACACGTAGGCCAAGGTCCCCCCGATCAGCAGCGCCACGAGGGTCTCTTCAGGCCCGGGGCTCGAGGCCCAGGATCTGGTAGGAGAACGTTCCTCCCGGTGCCTCGTACCGCACGGTGTCGCCCACCTTGCTGCCCGTGAGGGCCTTCCCGAACGGCGAATCCGAGGACACCGTACGGGCGCCTTCCACCCGTTCCTCCTTCGAGATCGCCAGGAGGTACGTCTCGTCCTCCGGATCGTCCTCGTCCACCGCGCGAACGGTCACCAGCATCCCGGGGATCGCAGCGTCGGTCCCTCGCGGGTCCTCGACGATGTCGGGGTCCTTGAGCATCCGCTCCAGCTCCCGGATCCGAGCCTCCATGAGCCCCTGTTCGTCCTTGGCCGCGTCGAACTCCGCGTTCTCCCGGATGTCGCCCCATTCGCGGGCTTGCTCCAGCCGCTCGGCGATGTGCCGGCGCCCGTCGCTCCGCAGCCGGTCGAGCTCCTCTTTCAGCCGCTCGAACGCGTCGCGGGTCAGGGTCGCCGAAGGCTCATCTCCGGGATTGCGGCGGAACCTGGGCTCTTCCATGTGAACGCTCCTGGGGGTCTGGCGCGGGAGTGATCACCATCGTATCCGAGTCGGCCTGGGCCACTCCTCAGTGATTTGACAATGTGACGCGAAGCGTCCTACTGTAACAACCTCCATGGCCGTCGCCGCCCAGGCCCTTCGCCCTGCCGACACCCGCACCCGGATCCTCGACGCCGCGTTCCGGGCCGTGGCCGGGCACGGACTCTCCAGGTTCACCATGGACGACGTGGCCCGTGAGGCCGGCATGTCTCGCCAGTCGGTGTACCGCTACTTCGAGTCCAAGGACATCCTGATCGTGGCCCTGGTGTACCGGGAGGAGGAACAGTTCATCGAGGGCGTCCGGGCGGCTCATGCCGCCTACCCCGGCCTGGAGGATGCCGTTCGTGAGGCCATCCTGTACTGCCTGCGGACCGCCAGGGACCACCCGCTCCTGGATCGTCTGCTGGCATCCGAACCCGACGTGCTACTTCCCTATCTCACCACCCGCGGAGGGGGGCTGATCGCTCGCGCCCGCGGGGTCCTCGAGGAGCTCACGGCCGAGCGCCCGGCGATCCGGCACGAGCTGGTGCACCGGGCCGCCGACCTGGCGGTCCGGGCCATCGTCTCGTATGTCATCAGCCCCAGCGATGATGAGCCCGAAGATGTCGCGGCCGGGATCGCCGCGATCCTGGCGTCGGCCGTCCTGGAGGAGGAGAGCGCCTCATGAGCACCCGCTACTACACGCTGCCGGTTGAGCAGACGAAATGGGAGGTCGCCTCCGGCAACACCACCATCTTCAACTGGGAGTACGACGAGACCCGGGACCGGCTCCTGACCCTGTACGAGAAGGGCAAGGAGAAGCAGTGGAACGCCACCACCAGGCTGGACTGGTCGGTGGACGTGGATCCCACCTCCAACACCAACACGCCCGACTACTACCTCCCGATCTTCGGCTCGGAGATGTGGGAGAAGATGAACGAGGAGGAGCGCGGCCAGCTCCGCCACCACATGGGCTCCTGGATGAACTCCCAGTTCCTCCACGGCGAGCAGGGCGCGCTGATCTGCGCATCCAAGATCGTCCAGACCGTCCCGGACGTGGACTCCAAGTTCTACGCGGCCACCCAGGTGATGGACGAGGCCCGGCACGTGGAGATGTACTCCCGGTACACCCGCGAGAAACTGGAGCTGGCGTACCCGATCAACAAGGACCTCAAGGCTCTCCTGAACCAGGTCATCGAGGACGAGCGGTGGGACATGACGTACCTGGGCATGCAGGTGATCATCGAGGGCCTGGCCCTGGCGGCGTTCTCGCTGATCCGCGACTTCTCCGAGGAGCCCCTGGCCAAGGCCATCAACACCTACGTCATGCAGGACGAGGCCCGGCACGTGGCTTTCGGCCGCCTGGCTCTTCGCGATTACTACCCGGAGCTCACCCAGGCGGAGCGGGACGAGCGTGAGGAGTTCGTGGTCGAGGCCTGCTACCTGATGCGGGACCGGTTCCGCGCGCAAGAGGTGTGGGAACGCCTCGAGCTGGACGTGGACAAGTGCATCCAGTTCGTGGACGACTCCGACATGATGCAGGAATTCCGCAAGATGCTGTTCTCGCGCATCGTTCCCACGGTCAAGGACATCGGACTGTGGGGGAAGAAGGTTCAGAAGGCCTATGCGGACATGGGGGTGCTCCAGTTCCAGGACGAGGATCCCGACGAGCTGTCCGCGGTGGACGAGCAGCTGGCCAGGAAGCTGGACTCTTCGCGAGGCCTCACTCCGGAGGCTGAGGCGGCCTCGAAGATCGCGGGGATCGATCCTCAGCGAGCCCTGGAGGTCCAGGAGACCGTCAGGCTCGGTGGCGAACCCGAGCCCGGCGAGTAGGACCGGTCAGATCGAGTAGGTCACCCAGCTGCCGCGGTGCCCGCCGACCTTCTCGTAGAACCGCTGGGCCCGGTGATTGTCCGCCGCGGTCTCCCAGCTCATCTCGGCGCACCCGCGGTCCCGAGACTCGGCCCGGCAGGCCTCGAACAGCGGCCTGGCGATCCCCGCACCACGCTCGGACTCCACGACGTACAGGTCGTTCATGATGGAGACCCTCGAGGCGTTGAGGGTGCTCCACGTGAAGTACAGCGTGGCGAACCCCACCAGGGTCCCGTCCTGGTCGGCCACCAGCTGGACCCCTTCCTTTCCCTCGAGAAGGATGTCGATGAGCGCTCGCAGCCGCCCGGGCAGGGGCTCGGGCTGCCGGTAGAAGTCCACCACGTACTGGTGCATGAGCGGCTCCAGCTGGGGGACATCTCCGGGTTTCGCTCTGCGGATAACGGTGCCGGCCATGGTGAGCCCATCCTACCGGTGGGCTATCCTTGCTGACCCATGGTCACCGACCCCGAGCGGAAGGACGGCTTCCGGCCGCTCCCGTCCCACTATCTCCACTGCTTCGGCTGTGGCCGAGACCACGCCACCGGGCTGCACCTCGAGATGGAGGGGGACGACGAGACCCTCACGGTTCGCGGAGCGTTCACGGTCACCGAGCACCACCAAGGAGCGCCGGGCCTGGCCCACGGCGGCGTGATCGCCGCGGCGGTGGACGAGGGCATGGGCTACCTCTTGTGGGTGGCCCGGTCGCCGGCGGTCACCGCGCACCTGGAGGTGGACTACCGGCTGCCGGTGCCGGTGGGCTCCAGGCTGGAGATGGAAGCGAAGGTGGAACGGCAGTCGGGCCGGAAGCTGTGGGCTTCGCTGGTTGGACACGTCGACGGCCAGGTCGCGGTGAACGCCCGAGCGCTGTTCCTCACGGTGCCGGTTGACCACTTCATCCCCCACGCAGAGCGGATGGGTGAACGCATGGCCGACCGGCCCTACAACCCCTAGTCGGGCTCTCTCGAGCTAGTTCCCCGGATTCTCGACGCGGGCGGAGAACTTCCAGGCGCCCGTGGCCTTGGTGAGAGAAACGACGTAGAAGCCGCTGTTGCCGTCCGTGTACCAGATGTCGTGCGTCTTCTCGTCGTACGCAGGCGCCGACATCGCGAAGGCGCCCGCCTTGTTCGGGAAGACGCTGGTCCCGGGCATCAACGGCTTGTTGAAGTACGCGATCTCTCGCGGATGCTCCAGGTCGCGGATGTCGAACACCCGCAACCCGGACATGATGAAGCTGCACGCAACGATGTACGGGTCGACCCTGCTGGGGAGCGAGCAGTAGTGCCCCTGGTACCCCTGGAAGGGCTGATCGTCACCGGGGTCCTCGGTCTGCTCGCCCTGGTTTACCTCCAGCCGCATGTTCGAGACGACGAACGGCTCCTTCTCGTTCTGGATGTCGATGATCCGCGCGGCGCCGATGTTGTTGCCGGAGCCGAACTCATCGGTCTGCAGGAGATAGGGGTGCCCCTTCACGGTGAAGGGCGTGGAGTTCTGTGGCGTGCTGACCTCCGGCCAGGTGAGCCGGCTGACGATCGGGACCGTCGGATTCAGGACTCGGTCCTGCACTTCGCTGACGTCGAGGATCGTCAGGCCGGTGAAGTCACCG
>DAITPV010000047.1:0-10821 GCA_036833435.1 Actinomycetota bacterium
CCATCCATCTCGACCTTGATGCCTCGCTCGTCGGCCATCTGTCGCACCAGGCCGAGGGCCTCGACGCTCACCTCGCCCACCGGGACCGGCTCGATCGAGAAGCTCAGCTGGCCGGTCTCGATCCTCGAGATCTCCATGACCTCGTTGATCAGGGAGAGCAGGTGCCTGCCGCCCTTGATGATGTGCTCCACGCTCTCGCGCTGGGAGGGCTCGAGGTCCTCCTCCATCTCCAGGAGCTGCCCGAACCCGATCACCGAGGACAGCGGGGTTCGAAGCTCATGGCTCATGCGGGACAGGAACTCGCTCTTGGCCCGGTTGGCCCGCTCCGCATCCTCCTGGGTCCGGCGGAGCGCCTCTTCGGTCTCCCTCCGGGCGGAGACATCCCTGATGATGCCGGTGAAGAACCGGCCCTCGGCCGTGCTCCACGAGGACAGGGAGAGCTCCAGCGGGAACTCGGTCCCGTCTTTCCGGCGGCCTTCCAGCTCCGCGGTGGTGCCGATGACCCGGGGCTGTCCGGTGCTCAGGTAACGGGCCAGTCCCTCGCTGTGCGCGCTGTGGTACCGCTCGGGCATCAGCTTGGTGATGGCCTGTCCGACCACCTCGGCTGCGGGGTAGCCGAACATCGCTTCGGCGCCGGGGTTGAAGTAGGTGACCAGGCCCCCGGTCGACGCGGTGATGATGGCGTCCGGGGTGTTCTCCGCCACCGCCCGGAAGTGCTCCTCGCTGGTGGTGATCCGTTGGACCGCCGCCTTTCGATCGACATCCGTCTGGAACAGAGAACGGGCGCTCCTCCAGATCAGGAGCGTCAGCAGTCCGACGCTGAGGATCACGATGGCCGCGGTGCCCGCCTCGGGGGTGAAGTAGCCGCGGCGCTGTCCGGCCAGCCGGAGCCACCCGGCGCCGATCACCGCGATCACCGCGCCCGGAAGGAGGCGGCGGAGGAGGACGCCGGCGGACCCCTCGCTGGAGACCACCCGCATGATCCCGCGTCCGGGGCGGGCGGCCAGGATGCCCACACTCAGGACCACCATGGTGATCGCGGTGGGCAGAGACATCGCCGCGGTTCCCGGCACCAGCGTGGAGAGTGAGGGGACCTCGTACAGCCGTCCGATGAGGCTTAGGACCGGAAACAGGACGCCAGCCAGGGCCAGGCCCTGGGCCGGGCGGATGCCCCGGCGGGTCTCAAGATCCACAAGGGCCAGGCTGAGACCCAGCAACACCAGCGAGATCGCGGTGATGAGGGCCATCTCTCCGGGGAACGGGCCGGGGTCCTCGACGAGCAGGGTCTGGTCGAATCCGAGGTTCCACCCGAACGCATACCGGCCGATCTGGAGCAGGCCCACGACGGCCACTCCGGCCCCCAGGACTCGGCCGGTCCACAGTCCCGTGCGGGAGGCCGGCTGCGAGCCCACCAGGCGGAGGGACACCCCGCAGAGGATCAGGCACACCGCGGTGCTCACCACCGTGGGGTTGGAGGCCGCCGGGGCGAAGGACCGGAGCTGCTGGACGTCCAGGATCCACCCCAGGAGCACCAGGGCCCCGGCGATAAGGGTGATGGTCGACGCCGCCGCGGGGATCCTGGTGGTCCTTGGCTCCGGCTGGGCGCTCATGACCTAATAGGTGTCGGCGAAACAGGCGATTTCATTGACCGGCTCAAGGTACGCCGGAATGCTGCCCCTGGGGAATCCCTAGGTCTTTGGCTTGATGCGTTCCGGCCGGGAGATCTGGCCCTGCTCGTCCGACAGCCATGTCCCCTTCTCGCACTCCATGCAGAACGCGAAGGAGAGCCCGGGCCGGATCAGGATCAACATGCGGCTCTCCGGATGCGGACACGCTTGACTGGAGAGGTGTTGGGCGCGGGCCTTGGGGGGGACGGGCCGCGCGGGCGTGGAGCGGGTGCGCGGGCGCATATCGTGCTCCGACCCCGAATCCTACGTGCAATTCTTGTCACTCTGAAAGTCGCCAATCCGGCCGTCGGTCCAAAGGGGGACAATCCAAGCCCGCCGCGAGGCGGGGGCCTGCTCGGCTATCATCGAATCGTCCCATTCACAGGAGGCCGTTCAGCATGGACACTCCCGGCAAGCGCATCGACAAGAAGGCATTCACCACGCTGCCCATCATGGAGGACACCGGCTACCTCGAGCTGAAGCGGTACGAAGGCTCCATGCCGGCGCAGTCCGAATGGGAGTCCCTGGAGTACGTGGACTGGAAGTCGGGCGGCGACACCAACTTCGCCATCCTGGCCTCGGCTACCGGCGAGCATGACCCCCGGGGGTTCTGGGAGCACGGGAAACCGGACAAGGATGGGGTGTGGACCGACAACATCGACCGGTCAGCCACGCTGAAGAAGTACGTCGAGAGCATCGGAGCCAACTTCGGCCGGGTGCGGATCATCAAGCTCGAGCCGAACACTGAAGAGGACACGCTGAAGAACCTCCACCCAGACGACAACAACCGCATCACCCCGGAAGGGACCGGGTGGGTGGTTCGGTCGTGGCTTCAGCTCACCGACAACCCCGACTCGTACATGATCGTCCGGGACGAGAAAGACGATCCGTCGACCGAGCATCGGATCGCCCTTCCCGCCGGTGCGCAGTTCGTGGTGGACTCGGAGCGCCTGTGGCACGCCGTGTGGCACAACGACGCGAAGTACGACCAGCCGCGATACGCTTTGATCACCAGCCTCGAATCGGGGCCCGAGCTGCAGTCCTGGATCGACTCGCAGCTTCCGTAATCAGATCAGGTCGGCGACGGTAACCTGTTTGTCGCACCGCTTGGCCCGGTCGGGACCCTTGCCGCCCCTGCACCGGTCGAACCCGGGTCCTCCATCCAGGCGATCCCGATCGGCTCCGCCGAACAGGTCGTCGTTCTCCGCGTTGCCGTAGAGGGCATCCTTGCCGTCTTCGCCGCGGAGCTCGTCGTTGGCTCCGCCGCCAGACAGGTGGTCGTCCCCGCCTCGGCCACTCACCTCGTCGGCGGCCAGGCCTGCGGTGATGACGTTCGGGCCGGCGTTGCCGATGAGGACGTCGCTGCCGGTGCTTCCGATGACGTTCTCCATCTCCTTGAGGGTGTCGTTCCCACCGCCTCCGGTGGTGTGCTCCGTGCTCAGATCGACGTGGACCCCGTTGGTGGCGCTGAGGTAGTCGGCGGTGTCGGTTCCCGGGCCTCCGACCAGGGTGTCGTCCCCCGTTCCTCCGGCCAGGAAGTCGTCGCCGGGTCCACCGTCGAGTCGCCGGCCGATGCCGTCGCCGATGATGGAGTCGTTGCCGGACCCGGTGCGGATGGCTTCGACATCGTCGTCCACATCATCGCCCTCGCCTGCTTCTCCATCATCGACCCCGCTGTTGAAGGTCGCGACGACATCGGCGGTCCGGGCCCCATAGTCCAGGAAGTCCGCCCCTGTCCCGCCTGAGAGGTCGTCGCTTCCGTTGGCTGCGGATCCCGCATCGAGGACGTCGTTGCCGGCTCCTCCGGTGACCACGTCGTTCCCGTTGCCGCCTGCCAGCGTATCGTTCCCCGCCGCGCCCGTGAGGTTGTTGTTCGCCGCATCGCCGATGAGGGTGTCGTCGAGGTCCGTCCCGGTCACGTTCTCCAACGCAGAGAGTGTGTCGCCGGTCGCTCCGCCCACGCCGACGGTGCTCGGAGCCAGCGCCCCGGCTCCCTCGGCGGTCCCGGTGACCAGGTTCACGCTGATCCCGGATGGAGAGGTGTCATACGAGACGGTGTCGAAGCCGTCGCCCCCCAGGAGCTCGTCGGCGTCACCACCGCCCCGAAGGGTGTCCGCTCCAGCGCCGCCCTCCAGGTCATTCGGGGCGTTGTCTCCGGTGATGACGTCGGCGAACGCCGAGCCGATCACGTTCTCCAGGCTGCTGAGGGTGTCGGTCCCAGATCCTCCGGAGGCGCTCGACGTGGCCAGGTTCGCGGTGACGGCGCTGGTGGCCGAGGCGAACAGCGCCGTGTCGTTGCCTGCCCCGCCGATCATGCTGTCGTTCCCGCTGCCTCCGTCCACGATGTCGTCGCCGGGCCCCGCGAAGATGGTCTCTGTGCCTGCGTCGCCCATGATCGTGTCGGCCGCGTCCCCACCGTTGATGGCGTCGCTGCCTGCTCCCCCGCCAAGGTGATCCGCACCGCCCTCACCGTTCAGGGTGATGGCGGAGGCGAACGCGGCTCCCGTCTCGTCACTCTCGCTCCCGGAGGTGACATCGTTGCCCTCCCCACCGTTCACGGTGAAGGTCTCGATGGCCACCGGGTTGAGGTCGGTGTCGTCATCGGCGTTGAGGTTCATGCCCAGGCTCCCGAACGCCAAGGTGTCCGCGCCGGTGCTGCCGTTGATGTTCAGGACGTCGGTGCCGGTCGACATGTTCAGGGTGATCTCGATCTCCGATGAGCCGGTGCTCTCCGCGGTGAGTCCGGGGGCGAACGGCCCACCCCCGAGGTTGAGGTTCACGGTCTCCGCTCCGGTCGACGCGTTCACCACGATGCTGTCGGTGGTCAGCGTGGTCCCACATGGAGCCCCGTTCATGGTGATCGCTGCCCCGGACACGGCCAGGGTGGCGGTGTCCCCGGAAGCCATGGTCACGGTGGCCACGCTGGCCGGGGCCGAGCAGGAAGCCACTGCGAACGCCGGTGACGGAATCAATGGGACAAACAGGAACAAGAGGACTACGAGGAGGCGGACTCCATGCCTGGTTCCCTGGGGCGGGCTCATGTCGGGGTGCACTCCTCGGTTGGCGCTAAACGATTCTCACGGACGGTGTCGGGCCGTTCAAGCATTTCCTTGAATCGAGGGTCAGCGGTCGGACGAGCCCGCCGCAGGTCCCTTGCCGGCTCCCCGGTCCTCGCCGATCGCCTGGGCAAAGGGGTCCCGGGGCCGTTGGAGCGACCCGAGCTGGACCACGTCGCGCCGGAAGAACGCCGCCAGGGTCCAGTCGGCCATGATCCGGATCCGCCGGTTGATGGTGGGCAGCACCAGCAGGTGGTAGCTGCGGTGGAGGAACCACGCCGGAAAGCCCCGGAGCCGGACGCCGAGCACCCGGGCCACTCCCTTGGCGGTTCCCAGCGACACCAGTGACCCGAGCTGGCGGTACCGGAACGGCTTCAACCGATGACCCCCCAGCGTGGCCAGCACGTTCTTGGAAAGCCGTCGGGCCTGGCGGAGGGCGTGTTGAGCGGTGGGTGGACACAGCCCGCCGTTGACCAGATCGGGGACGGCGGCGCAGTCCCCGGCCGCCCACGCCCGGTCTGCGTCCTGGACCCGCAGGTACTCGTCGACCATCAGGCGGCCCCGCTCGCCGAGGGGCAGGCCCAGCCGCTCGGTCACGGGGTGGGCTCGGACCCCCGCCGTCCACACCAGCGTGTCGGCCTCGAACCGATCGCCGTTCGACAGCTCGATCCGCCCACCCACCGCGGAGTCGAGGCGGGTCTCGAGGTGGACCTCGATGTCTCTGCGCTGGAGGCGCTGCACCGCATACGCGGCCAGCTCCGGTCCGATCTCCGGCAGGATCGTGTTGGCCGCCTCAACCAGGACCCATCGCATGTCCTCGCGCCGGACGGTTCGGTAGTAGCGGCACGCGTCGCGGGCCAGGTCCTCGAGCTCCGCCAGTCCCTGCACGCCGGAGTACCCGCCGCCCACGAAGACGAACGTCAGGGCCCGCTGCCGGATGGCCCGGTCGGTGGTGGACTCGGCGAGGTCCATCGAAGACAGGACCCGGTTGCGGAGGTACGTGGCTTCGGTCACCGAGGTGAACCCCACGGCGCTCTCCGCCAGTCCGGGGATGGGCACCACTCGGGAGACCGCGCCCACGCCGACCACCAGGTGATCGAACGGCACCTCGCGAGTCTCGCCCTCCGCCGGCTTCATGGTGGCCACCCGCCGGTCGTGGTCGAGGTCGGCCACCCGTCCGGTCAGGATCCGGGCACCCTTCAGAACTCGGCGCAGTGGGATGACCACGTGTCGCGGCTCGATGTTTCCCGACGCCGCCTCGGGGAGCAGAGGCTGGTAGAGCATGAAGCTCTCCGGCGCGACCAGCGTGATGTCCAGGGAGCCGATCGGAGCCCGCTTCAGCAGCCCGATGGCGGAGTACATCCCGACGTACCCGCCCCCGACGATCAGGATCCTCGGCCGCCCGCTCACGGCGCGGCGGGGTTCAGAGCGCGGCCGCTGCCGCCACGGCGATGCCCGCGGCCGTGAGGAACGAGCCGGTCATCGCCAGGGTGAAGGTTCGGGTCTGAGACGTGAGCTCCTTGCGGAAGGCCGCCATCAAGCGATGCTCCATGGTTTCCATGCGGGCATCCATCCGGATCTCGAGCTGATCGATCGCTTCCGCGAGGCTGTCGTGCTCGCGTTTGTTTGCCGCGGCGAAGTTGTCAAGGTCGCGCTTGGTGGCGACATCCGCCCAGCCCACCGGCGGCAGGTGCTCCATCAGCGTCGTGGCCTCCTCCGGCCCAGGATTCCCTCGAGCTTCAGGTAGAGCGCGTGACGGGATTGCTCGCCCACGGACATTGTCTCCTCCCTTCTCCTCCCGGACAACAGGGAGGGTTGGCTCGGGGAGGTGAGCGAAGGGTAGCGGGGGGGTCCGACACCTGGGGAAGGGGGATCGGCGGCTTCGCGGTAGGCTTAGCCGATGGCGGACATCGAGCAGCGCCCCGCGTCCACCCAGATGGGGGAGCAGTGGCTCCTCCGGGGGGGCGGCGTGGACATCATCACCACCGACGAGCGGGACCTCACCACCGAGGAGATGGTCCTCAACATCGGGCCCCAGCACCCGTCCACCCACGGGGTGCTCAGGCTGGTGCTGGAGCTCGACGGAGAGAAGATCCGGCACGCCGAGCCGGTGGTCGGCTACATGCACCGGGCCGCGGAGAAGCTGGCCGAGGTCCGGGATCAGCGACAGGTGCTGGTCCTGATGAACCGCCACGACTGGCTGTCGGCGTTCAACAACGAGCTGGGATGGTGCCTCGCCGTCGAG
Source organism: Actinomycetota bacterium (assembly GCA_036833435.1). Taxonomy (GTDB): domain Bacteria; phylum Actinomycetota; class UBA4738; order UBA4738; family CALAEC01; genus DAITPV01. The sequence continues at coordinate 6,969 of DAITPV010000047.1, forward strand.
CGCCTCTCCGACGTGGAGGTTCCGGAACGAGCTCGGTGGATCCGCACGATGATGGCCGAGTGGAACCGGGTCCTCTCCCACCTGATGTTCACCGGCTCCTATCCCCTCGAGCTCGGAGCGATGACCCCGATGTTCTACGCGTTCCGCGAGCGGGAGATGATCCAGGACCTCATGGAGGCCGCCACCGGCGCCCGGATGCACCACTCGTACGCCCGGGTGGGAGGCTTGAAGGACGACCTGCCCAAGGGGTTCCTCAAGCAGTCGGCTGAGGTCCTCAAGTGGATCCGCAAGAAGCTCCGGGACTTCGACAACCTGATCATGGGGAACGAGATCATCGCCGCGCGGACCAAGAACGTGGGGATCCTCGACCCTGACGTCGCGGTGTCCTTCGGGGTCTCGGGCCCCGTCCTCCATGCGTCGGGCGTGCCCATGGACTCCCGTAAGGACGAGCCGTACGAGAAGTACTCGGAGGTGGAGTTCGAGGTCCCGGTCGGCAAGGTGGGGGACTGCTACGACCGGCTGTGGGTGCTGGTGCAGCGGATGTACCAGTCCTGCAACATCATCGAGCAGTGCATGGAGAAGCTCCCCGCCGGCGAGTTCGTGACCAAGAAGATCCCGAACAAGTTCCCCGAGGGCGAGATCTACGTCCGGACCGAGAACCCCCTGGGACTGATGGGCTACTACCTGGTCGGTGACAACAAGGAGTTCCCCTACCGGCTCAAGATGCGGACGGCGTCCTTCTCCAACGTTTCGGTGTTGCCGGACATGCTGAAGGGCCAGCTGCTCGCGGACCTCATCGCCATCCTGGGGTCGGTGTTCTTCGTGGTCGGCGACATCGACCGCTAGCCGGCCACTTCCTGCCCGTCCAGCTGCAGGAGCACTTCCTCGACCTGCTTCCCGTTCGCATCGGGAAGCCCGGTCTCGTGGCCGATGACCGCGAACCCACACTTCTCCAGGACCCTGATCGATCCGACGTTGTGCGTGGCCACCCGGGCCCGGAGGGGGCGGGTCCGAACCTCGTCCAGGAACTGCGACAGGGCTCCCGTGGCCACACCCTTCCCCCAGTACTCCCGCCCGATCCAGTAGCCGACTTCCAGGTCGCCGTCCCGTTCGAAGCTCACCACGTTGCCGGCCACCCGCCCGTCGATGACGATCGTTCGCTTGGCGATGGTGCCGTCGCCGAGGATCCCGTCCCAGTGGGCCATGAACGACTCCCGGTCCCGGGAGGTGAACGCGGCCAGCCGGGTGGCCTCGGGATCGAGCTGGTGCTCGTAGAAGATCGGGAGGTCGTCCGCCTCGATGTCGCGGAGGTGCAGGTCCACCGAGGTCAGCAGCCAACGGCGCGGTCGCCGAGGACCGACATCGGCGGGGGAAGCCCCTCGGTGGCGAATGCCAGGAGCGACAGACCGCCGAGCTTCGCCGGATCGACCAGGATCGACGCCCGGCTCCGGGCCTCGTACAGCCGGTTGGCCTCGCGCCAGTCGTCACGAGATTCGGCGTCCGCCTGGCGGCTGCGGACGCCGGACGACCACATCCGGTATCCCAGGGCCAGGAGGGCCTCGCGCTGCGGCACCGGTCCCCAGCTTTGGAGTCCGGACCGGCGGGCCGTCGAAACGACGGCGTCGAGGTTCACGGCGGCGGTGATGTCCCGGCTCCCCGGTTCCTCGAGGACCTCGGCGAGGACGCTGTGGTCGCGGTACGCGTGCACGGGCCCGGCGGTCTCGTCGCCACCGAAGCCGTAGTCCACGAAGAATGCGTATCCCCCGCTCAGGATCGCCGCGACCTCCTCGATGAGTCCCAGGGCCGAGGGCGAGACGGGTCGCTCTTCGCCGGATCGCAACGGCCGATCGAGCAGCGCCACCAGATCTGCCGGGGCATCGGCTTCCACCTCGATGAGGTGATCCCCCTCCACTCCGACCAGCACCTCGAGGACGTGGCCGCTCCGCTCGCGGAGGCGATGGAACGGGACGTTGTCCAGGACCTCGTTGCCGATCACGCAGCCGGTGATCGATCCGGCGAGGGAGACCTGCGCCTCCACACCGGCACCCCGAAGAGCGGCGATGCCTCCCAGGCTCCGCTCCACCCCCACGTACCGGAGGGCCTCGGCCAGGTCGGACACGGTGGAGACGGCTCGAACGATCTGGCCGGCCAGGGTGCCGTCGCCGGCTCCCACCTCGACGACGGTGAACGGGCGGGGGTGGCCCAGGAGGTCCCAGCACTCGGCCACTTGCCTGGCCAAGAGGTCCCCGAAGGCGGGCGAGACGTGTGGGCTGGTGACGAAGTGGCCATCCTCGCCGATGGGAGGCCGGGCATAGAACCCCTCGGTGGGGTCGTACAGGGCCGCCTCCATGAAATCCGCAAAGGTGATGGCCCCGCGGTCGCGGATCTCGGCCAGAAGCCGGTCGCGAAGGGGAAGGGCCGTCCGCTGCGCCATCCACCTCAAGGTACCAGGGGTGATGGACCCCGGCGCCTGCCACAATCACCACGGCATGGAACCCAAGCCTGCCGCGACCGTGATCGTGGCCCGATCCGAGGGTGACGGCATCCAGGTCCTGGTGCTTCGCAGGTCGGAGACGACCCGGTTCCTCCCCGGACACGTGGTGTTCCCCGGAGGAGCCGTGGAGCCCGGAGACGAGGCACTGGCGAGCCGGCTGTTCGGCGATCCGGAGGAAGTGGCCCGAGCATGCGCGGTCCGCGAGCTGTACGAGGAGGCCGGGCTCCTTCTCACCGCCGCCGGTCCGGAGGCCCGGCGTCCCGACGAACCCTTCGAGGCCCTCCGGTTCGAGCCCCCGGCCTCCGATTCGCTCGTCGAGGTGGCCCGGTGGGTAGCCCCCGAGTTCTTCGAGACGCGCTACGACGCCCGGTTCTTCGCCACCTCGGCGCCGCCCGGCCTCGACGTCGTTCCCGACGGGACGGAGATCGTGGACGCGTGGTGGGAGCGTCCATCGGACGTCCTGGAGGCGGCCAACCGGGGGGAAGCCTCGATCATCTGGCCCACGCTGGTCACCCTCGACGCGCTGTCCCGGTGCCGGAGTGTGGACGAAGTGCTGGCGCTTCGGGTCGAACAGGTCTCGCCGCGCCGATGACCCGGGTGATCCGCGTCCTGGCGCCCAACCCGGGGCCGTTCACCCTGGAAGGGACCAACACCTGGATCGTCGGACAGGGACCCTCGGTGGTGATCGACCCCGGCCCCGACGACGCCGGGCACCTCCTGGTGGTGGCCGAAGAGGCCGAGCCGGTCCACGCGATCCTGGTCAGCCATCACCATCCTGACCACGCGCCCGGCGCGCAACGGCTGTCGGAAGCCACCGGCGCACCGGTGAAGTCGTTCGATCCCCAGGACGGCGAGGAACCACTGCGGGACGGCGAGATCGTGGAGACGGATTCGGCTCGGATCAAAGTGGTGCACACGCCGGGCCACACCACCGACCACCTGGTGTTCTTCGTGGAAGCTGACGCCCTGCTGTTCACCGGCGACGCGGTGCTGGGCCGAGGAACCAGCGTGATCAGCCCCCCCGAAGGCGACATGGGCGCCTACGTTCGCTCCCTTCAGAAGATGCTCGACCTCGAGCCGAAGCGCATCTACCCGGGACACGGGCCGGTGCTCTTCACTCCCAAGGGGCGCCTGGAGTACTACCTGCGCCACCGGGCAGAGCGCGAGCAGCAGGTCATGGCGGCTCTGGCCCAGGGCAAGCAGACCCCCGAGGAGATGGTGCCGGGGATGTACGGCAACGAGGTTCAGCCCGAGATGTTTCCCGTGGCGGCCCGGTCGGTCCTGGCCCACCTGCTCAAGCTGGAACGCGAGGGCCGGGCGGCGCGAACGGGCCGGCACCAGGACGAACGCTTCGTGCTG